>CAYOPF010000193.1:0-1594 GCA_964405755.1 uncultured Chloroherpeton sp. | reverse complement strand
ATCTGCCGTCGTCCAACACTTGCAATAGGATGTTGAAGACATCTGGATGGGCTTTTTCGATCTCGTCCAATAATACAACTGAGTATGGGCGACGACGTATTGCCTCGGTTAACTGGCCACCTTCTTCGTAACCAACATAGCCGGGAGGTGCACCTATTAATCGACTTACGGAGAATTTTTCCATATACTCGCTCATATCTATCCTTACAACTGCATTCTCGTCGTCGAAGAGAAATTCTGCTAAGGATTTTGCCAATTCTGTCTTTCCCACACCAGTTGGTCCAATAAATAAGAACGAACCTATTGGTCTGTTCTGATCCTGCAATCCCGCTCTCGAACGTCTTATTGAATTGGATACTAATTGGACAGCAATTTTTTGTCCGATTACTCTATGATGGATTCTTTCCTCCATATTCACGATTTTCAATCTTTCTGTTTCGAGCATTTTCACAACAGGAATCCCAGTCCATTTCGAAACAATTTGAGCAATATCCTGTTCGGTAACCTCTTCTTGTAAAATTGAGCTTTTAGATTGAAGTTGTTTTAGTTTTTCGGAAGCCTCTTTTAATTCTTTTTGTAATTGAAATAATGTGCCATACCTAATTTCTGCAACTTTATCCAACTCGCCTGATCTTTCGTAATTGTCTGCTGTGTTTTTTACTTGTTCAATTTTTGTTCTCAAATCTTGAATATTCTGAATAATACTCTTTTCTAAAAGCCACTTTTCTTTCAAATCAGCTTCCATTTGCTTCAATTCACTAATTTCTCTTTCAATTAGTTCGAGCTTTGCTCTGGTATCATTCATATAAAAACTGTATAATAGTCTTATATATAGACGAATTAGAGTACTATTAATTTACATTATCAAAAAGAAATATGGGTTGATAAGGTTTTAAGTAATTTTTATTTATCATTATTGCAATTGAATTTTTTCAAGCAATTGTAAGTAGACATTTACAAAATAGAAATATACAAATTATCCAAATAATAAATTACAAAATACTAGAAAAGCAAATTATTTAGACTAAAAAATATTGTATTTTGACTATTACTTTACTGCTACGATTTTATCCAAACCATCATCGGGACAACGACTATGGATTTTCCAGGAAGCAGATAATGTCGTAATCGGAACAGCAAGTAACCGCTCCTTTGCAATTAAAATACCACAAACACGACAAATTCCATAAGTTTTATCCTTTATTCTGTCTAATGCATCATCCAACTTCTTGATATACTCATTAATCCTTTGGATTTGAGCATAGGTTTTTTCTTTTTCCATAGGTTCACTACCTTGCTCGCCCATGTGCATAGAGTAGATCATGCTTTCTTCTGCTAGGTCGTAGCTGTTTAAATCATCCAACCTTTCTTTAAGCATTCGCAACTCATCAGCTGCTTCTCTTTTTGCTTCAACTATTACATTTCTGAACATTTCCAATTCTTCATCGCTATAGCGAACATTTGGTTTGGCTGCAACTTGAGGTTTTTCTTGGTCTTCTGGTAATTCTACTTGAACTTTCTTTGATTGTGTTCTGGCTTGGACTACCACAATTGGTTCGGGTTTAGATTCTACGACCACTATGGGTTCAGCTTT
>CAYOPF010000192.1:0-1655 GCA_964405755.1 uncultured Chloroherpeton sp. | reverse complement strand
CAAAGCAATTAAGCGAGAAATATCCAAATATACCCGTAATTGCTATGATTTACGAAGTAAAAGACAACTTGTTGTACCATATTTAGTAATTTATACTAACTGCAATTTTTTTAGTGGACTGAAGTTCGAACGCACAATCTTTGAAATTTGGTAGTTTAAACAATGGTTTTATGTTGTTGGATAGTGCCCATCCCTCCGATGGCAATCCAATCAGGTTTCGGTCCATTTTTATGTTTAGATTCTCATCGTGGTGGACAGTAAAAGCATAGGTACTAGGATATAAATTATCGAATGTAACCGAGGATTTGAATCCTTCGATTTTGGATATTTTCAGATAGTTTGCTTGTGTCGATTTATCGGGAAAAGAATTCTGGTTGTTAATTTCGTAAAGATGAACGCGAATATTTCCATTGTCGGATCGAATGCCTTCGATAATGACTGTGAGCGACACTAATGTGTCAGATTTTTCCTTTGAATAAGCAAAATTTGAAATGATTGCAATAGCAAATAATAAAATTATTGTTTTCAAACATTCCCCCCCTTTTGTTTATGCAAGTAATTTAATTCTTGTAAATATATAATCAAGTTTTGATTTTCTTAAAATTGCCTTATAGTAATTGGAATCTGGAATATGACGGGTTTCCACATGACGATAGTCTTCCAAATACCTCTGGCTACGGTTTCGGTCGAACCAATAGATTAATTTTATTCGTCCATTTTTAATTTCAATAGCAGTTATTCCACGCTTGCCCGTAACGGAACCAGAATTGAAAAGACAAGGAACAAGAACTTCGTCGTTGTATATGGAGCCTACTGAATTTATACTATAGTTTACTTGTGTTGCTGTTTCCAATTCGTTTTTTAATATTTTTATTTTATATTCCAAATTCTCACGGATTCCATTGTTTGTTTTATAATACATATTTATCAAATTTTCGAGCATAAACCTAAGGGATTCGATTTTGGAGAGAGATTCAAACAAAGGACGGTGAGTATGCCCAAGCACCGAAACAATGTTTTTTTGCTTTGCAAACTCATAGGCAATCTTCTCGGTCTGGAATTTCTTCTGACTTATCACCGGAACTGAGTTGTTCCCTACTGTCCGGAAAAGGTATTTAATGGAATAATGGACCATCATGCTATACTGCTCAAACAAATTAGCTGTTTGGTGGCCATGATAGATAAAAATATTTGAACCCTTGTAACCCAGTATTAAAGAATCGAGAATCGGGAATTTATATGGCAGTTCTTTGGTATAACCTAAAAGATAATCGTGGTTACCGATAATTTTATATAAACCCGTTTGTTGATTGAACTTATTGAAGGTATCATAGATGTTTTGCCATTTTTTTGCAACTGCTTTCAAAGAAAATTTATATAGCTCTTCAATATCCCCATTAAGTATTAATTTGTAATTTCTCTTCAAATAATAATTATTTAAAACAAAATCCAATAAATGTGAGTTTTTGGCAAAATCGTCGTTCATTCCGCCATTGCCCATGTGTAAATCGCTAAAAACAACAAATCTATCATTGTCCGAAATTTCGATTCGAGGTGAGTTTGCATATAATTTTTCTAAGCTATGTAAAATTGATTCCTTGATGAGCATTATTTGTTTCACAGTATTTTCAGTTTACAAAAATGCACTTTATTTG
>CAYOPF010000191.1:0-1684 GCA_964405755.1 uncultured Chloroherpeton sp. | reverse complement strand
AGACAGAAATAACACTTATTTCTTAGAAGAAAAAGATGCTCTCCACGATTATGAATGCCACTTGGACCAAGCATTCTTTACCTTACTTAAAAATCAAAAACAAGGAGAAAATTAATATGGGACAATATCCTGCAGTAGATTTACTTCCTAATAAAGAAAGAACTAAAATTCAAAGACATAAAATTCCCGAGCAAGATCCTAATGTTCGACGAGCAAATTTTAAAGAAGTTAACTTGGGATATACTATCGAAATGGCACAGGCAGAAGCACAACGTTGCCTTATGTGTGCCAATCCTCCTTGTATTGGAGGATGTCCGGTAAATATCAAAATCCCCGATTTTATTGAAAAAATTCGCGAAGGTGATATTGCCGAAGCAGCTCGTATTTTAAAGGAAGATAATGCATTACCAGCTGTTTGTGGTCGTGTATGTCCCCAGGAAGAACAATGCGAGATAGTTTGCGTACTTACCAAGAAATTTACTCCTGTTGCAATAGGCAATTTGGAACGTTTCGCTGCCGATTGGGAAAGGGAAAACATTGGAATCCAGGTTCCAAAAATCGATAAAAAGACTGGAAAGAAAATTGCAATCATCGGAGGAGGTCCTGCTGGATTGAGTGCCGCTGGCGACTTAATTAGAATGGGTCATGATGTTACTGTTTTCGAAGCATTGCACGAAATTGGTGGTGTATTGGTTTATGGAATACCCGAATTTCGTTTGCCTAAAGTGATTGTTAAAGCTGAAGTGGACGCTTTGGCTGCTGCTGGTGTTAAATTCGAGAAAAATTATGTAGTCGGACTTACCTCAACTCTCGACGAAATGATGAATGAATTCGATGCTGCATTTTTAGGGGTTGGTGCTGGCTTGCCATACTTTATGAATATTCCAGGTGAAGAATTGGTTGGTATTTATTCTGCGAACGAATATCTTACTAGAATCAACCTGATGAGGGCTTACGACTTTGGCCCCAATGATACTCCATTAATTAATATTCAAAACAAAACAGTTGCTGTTGTGGGAGGTGGAAACACTGCAATGGATGCTGTGCGTACTTCTTTACGATTAGGGGCAAAACGGGGAATGATTGTTTATCGTCGTAGCGAATCCGAAATGCCTGCCAGAGTCGAGGAAATTCACCACGCAAAGGAGGAAGGAGTCGAATTTATGTTGTTGACTTCTCCAACAGAATACATCGGCGACGAGCGTGGTTGGCTTCGCTCAATGAAAGTTCAACATATGGAGTTAGGCGAACCAGATGCTTCTGGTCGTAGAAAGCCCGTTCCTATTCCTGGAGCAATCGAGGAAATACCAATTGATGTTGCTGTTGTTGCTATTGGAAATGGTTCCAACCCTGTGATAACTCGTGCAACTCCAGATTTGAGAACTAATAAATGGGGAAATATCTTGGTTGATAAAGCTACTATGAAAACAAGCAAAAAAGGCGTTTTTGCCGGCGGCGACATTGTTACAGGTGGAGCTACAGTAATTTTGGCTATGGGAGCAGGAAGAACTGCTGCTAAATATATTAACGAATATTTGATGAATCCCAACTTCGTATGGGAATGGGAATAATAGTACAAATTATTTTTACATATTTTGAGAAAAAATCCTCCTCGTTTTGATGGGGATTATTTTTAATTTTCGCTACTTTTATTTTTTTGTTTCTCTTGTCCCATAAATTAATA
>CAYOPF010000190.1:0-1725 GCA_964405755.1 uncultured Chloroherpeton sp. | reverse complement strand
CTCTCATCCAATTACCCGAATTTGTAACAAGCGTAGATAACAATAATACAACAGACAATGATGCAATACTATACCCAAATCCAACAAATGGAACAATAACAATCAACTTCAACGAGGAATTAACCGAGCCAACTACTATGGAACTGTCCAATGAAACAGGAAGAATTTTGTTTTCTAAAATAATTGGCACAGGAACAAGAGAGTACTTGTTAAACACAAGAGGATTGCCCGAAGGAATGTATATATGTAATGTTCGTAGCCATAATTTTACAAGAACATATAAAATAATGGTGGTAAGATGAAAAAGACATTTTTTGTAATAAATATAATTTTAATTGCATTAGCAATAAAAATAACATCAGCCCAAGATTTTGAGCCAACCCAAATAAAGGTAAGATACGGACAAGACAGTATATACATGAGCACCGACTCAACAATATTTAAAGAACGAAAATTTATGTTAGGATGGCATTGGAACGACAGAGGACGGACATTGACAGAAGCATTGGGAATGAATCAGATGCATGACAATGTAGGAGAATACGATGCGACCGGCCATAACTACATACTTCATCCAGCCAATATATATGCCGACAGTATTGAATTGGTTATGAATACCCCGATAATCGGACACAATTGGAGTAAATTCAATTTATCGGAAGGGATATCGATGCAATGGGAGCCAACGCTCGAGATAGAAAATGAAGGAGAATTTAAGACAAACGAAGGAGACCCAACCAACCCAGTGTTTGGATTTAAGACGGTGATAGGGGAAACAATAACAGATTCAAATGGCAATCGAAGGTTATTGTTGGATTCAAGGATTGCACCAAACACAATAGTATTGAAAGATAATTGGCCAAATGATGAAATTCTTCAGATTTATGACCCCGTAAATGATGCCAGAAATAACGATACAATTCAATTTGAACAAAGATTCACTCAAGGACAATTAAACAGCCACCTACGATATCGCCCGATAATGAACAAACCAATATTCTACCGGGATTATAACGGAACAGATTTATATTTATCGATAAATTTGCGAAGAGAAGATAATAGAACAATAGTCTCTCCTGAAAATGTAATACAAATACAAATAAAAGCAATAAAGAACAATGGTCAAACATCTTTAGTTACCTTTTCAGAAATTCCTCAAAGAGCAAAAGACTCAATATTGAATTTAGCGAATAACAGAGGTAAGATAAGATTAACAGAATTATCTTCCTCTCCAAATGTATTATACATAACACGAAGTATGTTGCCAATATATTCGGATTCAGGAAGGAAGGACATAACAATATCTGCCAAAATGATTTTTGATGGGCAAATAAATGATCCTATATACCATAATCCGCGATTTAGAACAAGTTACAATGATAAGAGTGCCGATAAGATAAAAAGTCTAAGTATTGAGGTTAAATATTTGGACACAACGATACCGGTCAGCATAGATTGGATAAGGATAGAGAGCAAGGTAGCCCAGGATGTGTATCGTGGGGTTTACGACAGCGTACTAACAGCAGTAGTGCGTCGCACGATAGAGCATTGCACAAGTGATTCGTTTAGATTGCGTGGTATCCGCCCATTCCGGTTTTACTTACGGGACGAGCATTTGCCGATGCATTGGGGCATCCACCGCTATATGCAGAAATTGATAGGGAATGTATTAATTTATGGGACAAGAGAATATTAGATAAAATTATTGAAAAACAATCAGAAAAT
>CAYOPF010000189.1:0-1763 GCA_964405755.1 uncultured Chloroherpeton sp. | reverse complement strand
ACTTCACAACTTCACAACTTCACAACTTCACAACTTCACAACTTATAATAGACGATTCAATCGGATTTTTATTGTATTGATTGTAGGACTATTTATTGTGATATCACATTCATATGCAGAAATACCAGAACCAAATGATTCTTTTAGTATTGATAGTGTTAGATTTTCATATATCAGTAAAGATGGTGTTTTTGAATCTAAAATACTCAAGATATTAAATTAAGGTGAACTATGTATAAGCTTATTTTTTCATTACTCGTTTTCTTATTATATTCATGCACCCTTTTTTCTGATTGGGAACCATTTCAGTTGGGAAGGTCAAATTATTATAAATTACCAGATCATTACACTTTCAAATTTACAGACTTATTTCATCCCAAATACTTCAGTTCAATTATTGAAGTTACTTTCGATTCAATTGTTTTTAATAAAGAAATCGGCAAAAATCAATATTTTAATAGAAGATTAAAATCAACTGATTCTAAATTAAATAAGTGTAATCTGTCATATAATTCGTTGCTAAACCTTCAAACTAATGAATACAATATTAAATATGATTTGATAATTGGAAGTACAGATACGTACTTATTCGAAGAGGATACGATGTTTTTTATAACAACTTTTTAGGTGTTATTGACGATAAGTTATTAGGTTTCTTCATTCCATTAAATCTAAAGTTGTACGACACTGTTCAAAATAATGGTTATAATATATCATTAAATAATATAGGTTATGATTATGTATTGCCTGGAATTAAGGATTCAATTAGAGTTTTTTATATCGAAAATGAAACTACAAAGAGTAAGTATTATTTCAAATTATCAAAAAAATATGGATTTATCGAATTTAAAAACTTAGACTTGATATTATCAAGTTTTGGAATAGATAATGAATATATGCTAAAGCTTGTAGGGTCCGAGCTAGATTCAGAACGTATTGGATTTGTACCTAAAGTCGGAACTTCAGAAAGTTTTTTTAACTTGAAAATAGGAGATAAGAAATATTGGTTCACTGTTGTCGTTTCTTTTATAGGTTCATTAAATATTGTTTATAAATTAAGTACTATTAGTAATATTAATCATAACGATAGTGTGCTTAATGTTACTTATTTAAATAAATATTATATAACCCCTGATAATATAAATTTTATATACTTGCTGCAAAGTGATTATAGCACTGAAATGTATGACTTAAAATGATTGATATTTATAAAAATAATCCTAATTATAATAAATTTATAACAGATAATTCGATAGTAAATACTAGCTTTGATGATACGATGAATTTGTTATATGGTAGAGGGAAGACATATTTTTCTGACTCTTCATTAAATGGAAGTTCAGGAGCTTTGTTATTTGATGATTTTGGAAGTGTACTATTTCAATGCGGTATAGATGATAATCTGTTGGATTATCCCGCAGTATCTTTTCTTTATTCACCGGTTGTTGGCTTGTGTTATACTTACATCGATCCTGGTTTTTGGAATGAGAGAAGATATTCTTGCGTTTTAGGATATAAAAAAGATGGGGTTAACTTTGGTGATGTACCTTTTGGTTTATTAGAAGCTGAAGTTAGTGTTAATGAGAATTCAGATTTATCCCTTTCCCTCTTCCCCAATCCCGTTACAGAAAAACTAACACTGATAAATATCCCTGATAATGCAACAGAATTCGAGATTTATGACCAATTTGGCAACCGCCAAATTGCAGGATTAATTTCGGGGCAAATTGATGTTTCTCTTCTACCAGCAGGTGTGTATTTTA
>CAYOPF010000188.1:0-1834 GCA_964405755.1 uncultured Chloroherpeton sp. | reverse complement strand
ATTTACTTTGTTCGAGTCGAATTCTTCTAATATGTTAAAATTCTTAAGTGTGGAATCAATTTTAATGAATTCTCTATAGTCATTTGGTTTATACCAATTTTTTCCAAAGTTGTTACCCTCTAATGAGTTTCTTTTGAATTGCTCAGGCTTGAAAAACTGCAATTTTGGTAAAGATGTATCGAAAGAAGGTATGTTATAAAAATTGTCGAGCTCAAATTCATCCGGAACTTGATACAAAAAGAGACTCATTGCACTAAGATGTGAATAATTCCAGGAATATGTGGAATTATTTACTTGAGATTTTGCGGATTGTGGAATAAAATTTACAGTAGTAATTACAAAAAGAACAAATAAATTTCTCTTTAATGTTCTTGCAAAAAATGAATTTTGATTATCTAAATTCACTATTTATAAATGTTTTTGAAAATGTAAAGTATTTGCAAATTGCTCCTTTGTTAATTGCAAAAAGACAAAATTAACAAAACATATTGTTAAGTTCGATTAATTAGGAAAAATATTGCAATAATTATGCCTTAAAAATGATATGTTTCAAATATGGTTTTATAGGTGTCTGTATTTTATTACATTAACCTTTTCTATGGTTATTAAACCTTCCTGAACCAATTCGCCGAGTAGTGGGATAAAGTCTTGAATTTTTTCCTCGCTATCGACAATTTCAATTATTATTGGCATATCTTCGCTTAAGCGGAGGATTTTTGCTGAGTGAACCCTGCTGGCTGCTCCATAACCCATAATGCCACGAAGAACCGTCGCACCAGCAATGTTGTTTTTTCTTGCCAACATTACGATATGTTCGTAAAGAGGACTGCCGTTTGTTCGATCCGATTCACCAATAAAAACTCTCAGAAGAATACCATTTTCAGGTATTTTCATAACTAACCTTTAATTATGTTTAAAATCCATCTTGTTAAAAGGAAACCCACAATTGTTCCAATAATTGCAAGAGCATTATTGAGCAGAATATTTAAACTCAAATAAAAATATTCTTTATTCCTCAATAATTGCATTGTTTCCAATGAAAATGTTGAAAAAGTTGTAAAACCACCCAAAAAGCCAGTTAAAAGTAGAAACCTTGCTGCTCTGGGAATTTCAATTAGCTCTACAAATGCCCAGATTATGCCAATTAATAACCCTCCTAATGCATTTACTCCCAAAGTTCCAACTGGAAAGATTATATTAGCAAATTTTTGTAAATAATCCGAAAGGTAATATCTCGCTAAAGATCCAGCTCCTCCTCCCAGAAAAATCATCATTACTTTAATCATCGAAATTTGGTATCATTTAATTATTTTATTATTCTCTAAATTAATAATTATTATTTAATTTTGAACAAAATGATAAATTAATATGAAAATCAACACATTTTTTGTGCCAAACTTCGAAATCGAAGAGGATTACTTTAATAATAGTATATGTATATATATTGATGTTCTTCGGGCATCCTCAACAATATGTACCGCAATAATGAATGGAGCAAAGGAAATTATTCCAGTTGCTGACACAGAGCAAGCAATGAAGATATACTCTGGATTAGATAGGGAAATTCGGCTAATCGGTGGCGAAAAGAATATGCAAAAACCAGCTAATTTTAATTTGGGCAATTCTCCTTTGGACTATTCAAAGGAAGTTGTTGAAGGTAAAACTATAATTTTTTCAACTACTAATGGTACTAATATATTGCAATATGGTAAAAATTCGCAACACAGGATTATTACTGCATTTGTTAACTTTCATAAAACAATTGAAAATATTGAAACTATTATAAAAAATAATAACAATATTGATTTTATCAATATTCTTTGTGCCCGAAACA
>CAYOPF010000187.1:0-1931 GCA_964405755.1 uncultured Chloroherpeton sp. | reverse complement strand
GGTGCCACCAATATGGAGATATTGCCATTTATCTTGATTTCTACTTTTGGACGTGCAGCACGCTTCTTTCTGGTTGCAGGCGTTATTTACTTCGTCGGACCTACTGCAAAAATTATTATCGATAAATATTTCGATAAATTGTCGATTGCATTTATTATTTTGTTAGTTCTTGGTTTTATTGCAATTAAGTATTTACTTTAAGTAAATATAATTGATAGAATCTTCTAATCCTATAGATATCCTATTTTAAATTGATTATTTTAATCAAATTATTATTATTTATTGCTTTTTCGGTCAATCCCGTAACCAGCACGATGTAGTCGTCCTTCTCGGCAAACCCCAACTCTATTACTTTATTGTTTAGAAACTCAACCAATTCGTCGTTTATTTCATCACTATCCTTGAACAATGGGTAAACTCCCCATATCAAATTCAAATAAGCAAGAATATTCTTATCATTAGTTATCGAGATAACTGGAATGTTTGGGCGGTATTTAGAAATCTTTCGAGCAGTGTAGGCAGTGTGGGTTAGTGTAACAATTGCTTTTGCCGATATGTTCCTCGCCAATAAAACTGCCGACAGAGCAACAGAATCGGAAACGTTGTCAGAATCGTTTTGGTTATGAAGCGAAAACTTAATTTTTTTATTTAATGATTTTTCAGTTTTTGTAATTATCTTGCCCATATAATCAACTGCCTGCAAGGTATATTTGCCTATACTTGTTTCGGCACTAAGCATAACAGCATCGGTGCCATCAAGCACAGCATTTGCAATATCAGTAACTTCGGCACGGGTTGGCATTGGATTATTAATCATCGATTCCAGCATTTGTGTGGCGGTTATTACTGGCTTTGCCTTAATGTTTGCTCGTCGGATTAGTTCTTTTTGCAAAATTGGTATTTCTTCAATTGGCATCTCCAATCCCAAATCGCCTCGGGCAACCATCACTCCATCGGCCACATCCAAAATATCGTCCAAATGTTCGAATGCTTCACCTCGCTCAATTTTGGCAACAATTGGTACTTTTCTGCCAAAAATCTTCATTGCAGTTTTTAATTCGCGAACATCGTTTGCATTCTTCACAAACGAAAGTGCAATCATGTCGATATCTGCCGATAGTACAGCCCGTAAATCTTCCAAATCTTTCTCACTCAAGGAAGGAGCATTACTTTTTGATCCTGGAACAATAATTCCTTTATTATTTTTTAAAAATCCACCTTTTGTTACTGTTGTGTAAATATTGTGTTTATCAACTTTGTTACACAGAAGATGTATATATCCGTCGTCGAGTAAAATTTGATTTCCTTCTTTTACCTCATTCACCAAATCTTTATAAACCGTTGAAACCTTATGGGAATTGCCGTACTCCATCTGTTCGTTTGTAATAATTAATTCTTCACCTTCTATTAGTTCCACAGCGTCGTTCTCCACTTTACCAATGCGAATTTTAGGACCTTGCAAATCGCCCATAATGGTAATTTTATGACCGATTTCGGATTCCACTTCGCGAATCGAAATAATCCTTTTCAGATGATCGTCGATGGTTCCGTGCGACAGATTCAACCTTGCTATGTCCATACCTTTTCGGACAAGTTCGAGTAGTAATGATTTTTCCTGCGAAGCTGGACCAATCGTACAAATTATCTTGGTTTTAGCAAAAGTCATATATTTCCCAATTAATTTATCAAAATTATGCAATTTGTGTTAATAATTCACATAAGTTTATATGAATTAGATTAAGTTTTGGTAAGCAAAAACAAAACCGGATAACAAAAGGTTTAAATGCAGCTTCTCTAAATGCTGCAAAGCGAAGAATCTAAGAGATGTTGCGTTTTCGCTCAACATGACAAGTTGCACGTATCATCTCTGTCATTACCTTCGTATGGGCACATTGCTATGTGCCCACGCAACCTACCTCACAAGCATAAAT
>CAYOPF010000186.1:0-1985 GCA_964405755.1 uncultured Chloroherpeton sp. | reverse complement strand
CAAAAATCAAAACTCAAACGAGGAAACAAAAAAAATGGAATCTGAATTAAGAACCTTAATCGATAATTTTTTGGTCGATTATAAACCACTCGAAGAAAAAGCATATACGGCATATTGGGATGCATCGATTAATTCAACAGACTCCAATTGGGCAATTTTTGCAGGATTGGACATGCAAATGAATAAAATGTTTTCCAATAAGGATTTGTTCGAAAAAGTAAAAGCCATTAAGGAATCAGGAAAAATCCAAGATGCGATATTAAATCAAGAACTCACCGTATTTTACAATTCTTTACTTAGTAAGCAAGCCGACACAACGCTTTTAAATCAAATATCCAAATTAACTTCCGAAATTGAATTGAAGTATTCCAATTTCAGAACAAATTTTAAAGGAAAAAATTTAAGTGATAATGACGTTGAGGAAATGTTGAAAAGCAACAAAAATTCCAAAGAGCTCGAAGAAGTTTGGACCGAGCAGAAGAAAATTGGACCTGTTGTGGCACAAGATATTTTGAAATTAGTTGGATTACGCAACCAACTTGCAAGAGGATTAGGTTTTGATAATTATCACGAAATGTCTCTAACATTAAGTGGACAGGATCCAAAAGAAGTTTCGGCATTATTCGATGAATTAGACAAACTTACACACGATACTTTTACTGAATTGATGAAAGAGATTAATGGGAACATCTCCAAACAAGTGAATAAGAATCCTGATGAATTAATGCCTTGGCATTATCAAAACAGATTCTTCCAGGAAGCACCCAAAATTTATGAAATCGATTTAGACACTTATTACAAAAGCCAAGATTTAATAAAATTAACTAAAGATTACTATAAATCATTGAATTTGGAATGTCAGGACATTTTAAATCGCAGTGATTTATTCGAAAAGCCAAATAAGAACCAACATGCCTATTGCATCAATATTAACAGAGAAAAACGCGACATCCGAATTTTATGCAATACAAAGCCTACTGCACGATGGATGGAAACCAATTTGCACGAGATGGGACATGCACTTTACGAAAAGTATTATGCAGATGATTTACCTTGGCTACTTAAAACCCCTGCACACATTTTTACAACCGAAGCAGTTGCTATGATTTTTGGCCGTTTTGCTTCCAATCCACAATGGATGGTTGATATGCAGGTGATTAAGCCCGAAGATAAAGATAAAATACAACCAATTACTCAAAAAATATTGAAAATGCAACAATTAGTATTTAGCAGATGGTCCCAGGTGATGTACCGTTTCGAAAAAGCGATGTACGATAATCCAGAGCAAGACTTAAATAAACTTTGGTGGGATTTAGTGGAAAAATATCAAATGATTAAACGTCCTGCAAACAGAAATATGCCTGATTGGGCAACTAAAATTCACATTGCAACCAGCCCTTGCTATTATCACAATTACCTATTGGGTGAATTATTTGCATCGCAAATGTATGAACATATTTCCGCAAAAATTCTAAATAAACCAAATCAAATCGTAAGTTTCTATAATGAACCAAAAGTTGGCGAATTTTTCCGTGATAAAGTTTTTGCTGTTGGTGCCAAATATCAATGGAATGATATGATCGAAAAAGCAACTGGCGAGAAACTAACTGCCAAATACTTTGCAAAGCAATTTGTGAATTAAGAAATCAACTATCAAATAACAAATGTTCAAAACCTCTCTGGTTTTGGACATTTTTTTTGTAATATGTATATTAATTTTCACAATGTAAATTTTCTTAATCATAAACCAAATAATTTTTCAATAAATTTATACATTATTAATATTTCTTGTTCTCATTATCATATAAATATTATTAATTTAACGAAAAATTGAGAACAAAAATGAATAGGATATTTTTCTACATATTGGTAGCTGGAGCATTGCTCCTATGCTATAATTTAAGTTATTCGGATGAATTGGAAGATATCAAAAATTCGCTACCTAAGTTATTAGGAACGACAAATGCCGGAACAGAATTCGTTTT
>CAYOPF010000185.1:0-2067 GCA_964405755.1 uncultured Chloroherpeton sp. | reverse complement strand
AATATTAATAATGGATTCGGAGCCGGCTATATCGCCAGCCTGATCAACCGGTTGTGATAAACGAATGACACGAATGAGATCGAATGGAACGAATTTGATTGGGAGATGTGGATATCTAATCGTTGTGTGCTATAAATTGCGATTCTTTAAGGAGGACACTGGATGAGTAATTTTATACACGGGGACAATTTGGAACATAAAATTAGAGTAGAAAAACAGAATGACAATAGAAAACTATTAGAGGAGATTAAAGTAAGATACCTCCGATGGAAAGACGAAAATTTAAGAATTACTGAAACAACCAGAGAGGATATAAAAAAGAAAGTTAAACTTCTTAACGATTATAAATCTTTCATCGATAAACCAAAGTTTAAAAAGGAGGCGGGAAATAAGTTTGGTTTTACTTCACAATCTCAACTGCATTCCTCTGTAATAGAAGAATTTATGTATTATCTGTTCAAGGATATTGAAAGGTTGGTGAATAAACATATATGTTGGGGAAGAACGCAAGCGTATACCAATTTATATTTCGCCCCACCAAGCATTGAGGCATTCGAAAATAATTCAAACATTGTGATAAATGTGAAGAACCAAGATTTTTCTATCTCCAAGGAAGTTATTCTAAAATCCAGAGTTGCAAACAATGAAAATTGGCAAGAAAATAAAATTTATGTTCCAGTAGTCTCTATTGAATGTAAAACCTACTTGGACAAGACAATGTACGAAGGTTCTGTTTCTACAGCAGAGAAGATTAAAAAGGGCAACCCATATTGTATCTTCTTAATCGTTACAGAGACTTATGAAGTTAGTTTAGAAGTTGACCCGAAATATTCCTCTATTGACCAAATCTATGTTTTACGGAAAGAAAAAAGAAGTAATCCAATATATGAAGATGTTGTCTGGGATTTATTTGAGTTGGTTAAATCTCATATTTATTCGGACTGGTATAATGTCAAAGAACGAGTCACCAGGGGTAAAATGATATGAAAGAAAGCAGTCGAATAAGGTTAAGACAATATCCGGACGCTAAGCTTTTAAACCGAGAGAGGAAAGTATTAGAAAGAGAAAAAAAGGAAAATATCCGTGGAGGCACAAAGCATTTAAGAGATGTAAAAATAATCGTATCTGAAATAGATGTATCAAAATTGGTGAATCGAGTTATTTGTGGCGATAGTGAAGTCATATTAAAAGATTTACCCGACAACTTTATTGATATCATCATAACTTCACCTCCATATAATTTCGGATTAGAATACAAAGATGATACAAACAAAGATGCCTTATATTGGCAAGATTATTTCACTAAATTAAATGAAACTTGGAAAGAGTGTTATCGGGTGCTAAAACCTGCTGGAAGATTATGCGTCAACATTCAACCATTATTCTCCGATTATATGCCCACCCACCATATTATCTCAAAGCAATTAATGGAACTGGGACTACTTTGGAAAGCTGAAATAATCTGGGAAAAACATAATTATAATTGCAAATATACTGCTTGGGGCAGTTGGAGAAGTCCAAGCATGCCTTATTTAAAATACACGTGGGAATTTGTTGAAATATTTTGTAAAGAGTCACATAAAAAAGAAGGAAACACAACTAAAATAGATATTACAGGAGACGAATTTAAGAAATGGGTTTATGCAAAATGGGATATTGCGCCTGAAGGCAACATGAAAAAATACAATCATCCGGCGATGTTTCCGGAAGAATTGGTGGCAAGATTATTGAAATTATTTAGTTACCAAGAGGATATAGTTTTAGACCCGTTCAATGGTGTTGGTACTACTACATTAGTTGCCTATAAATTAAGAAGAAGGTATATTGGTGTAGACATTTCTGAGGAATACTGTAAAACTGCAAAAGAAAGATTGAAAGATGAGCAAAGACAAATGAGATTATTTTAACCCCCCATATTGCACATAAAACAAAATATATGCCTTGGGGGGTTGCGAGTTATACCCTCATTAGGACATTGATCCCGAAGGATAATAACGGTGGATACAATATAAATGAACGGAGCAATGTGGATTAAATATGTGAATGAGGCAATTTCCTTCTTTCTTC
>CAYOPF010000184.1:0-2104 GCA_964405755.1 uncultured Chloroherpeton sp. | reverse complement strand
AACAATGATAAAGGTCCTGGATGCATTTGATTTGAATAACGGGATGCATTAAACTTAAATACTACTGATGACCAAAACTGGTTAGTAGTAACTCTTTTACCAGATTTTCTAAATTCCTCTGTTACAGCAGGCGAAAGGGATCTCCACTTGATACCTGCATTACTTACACCAGGATCTATTGCAGGGCCAAAGATGTTCTGAGGTCTCGACAAACCTGGATTGTCCTTATCATAACTACCATTTATGAATTTTGGAGGAGTAGTAGTATAAGCACCTTTACCAACTTTAATTATTTCTGCAAAACTTGCTGAAATCGATAACAAGACAAAAAGTAAAAATAATTTCTTCATTTCATTCTCTTGTATTAAACATTATTTAATTTTTTGTGCAAATTTATGAATTCTTCCACTATTAAAATTTTATTTCTAGCATTATATCAATTCTGATATATTTTTTCTACTTCCATATTACAAAGTAATAATCCGAGTTTGAATTATACATTTCCAGAAAATCTGCTTCGGATAATTCTGCTGATCCATCTTTGAATCTTTTTAGTGTATTTATTTTATACCTAAGTCCACTTACCATTCGATTGTACATCGCTTCGGGGGTTGCTCCATAAAACTCGCTTGAACCCAATCCAAACTCTATAAGTATCAAAGGGTTGGACCTCGCAAGTAATCTTTGCGCACCTAAAAGGACATCGTATTCTCCACCTTCAACATCAATTTTCATAAAATCAACTTTATAAGTTTCAGGAATAACTTCATCTAAGGTTCGTTTTTGAACTGAGATTTCCTTGATAACAGGGTCTGAAATATCGTATCTTCGCTGTAAAATGCCACTATATGCTGGTGCATTTTCGACATAATTGAATGTTGTATGCCCGCTATCTTTTGATAACGCATAAGGGTAAATTTCTGCATATTTCCCAAATTCATTTTGAATTTTCTCATAAAGATATGGTATTGGCTCGAATGCATAATGCTTGCCGTTTGGTGAATACTTCAATATTGTATCTAAAATTTCACCTTTATGGCAGCCTATGTCGATACAATTCGAATCCGGTTTTAATATCCTTTTTAATATTACCTTTGTATATCGGTCGTGCTTCAGGTTGATTGTTATATCTAACCTCATAAATATCAGCATCTTACGTATTAGAGATTTAATTTCCATATTCAAATAATTATTAATGTGAATCTTTAAAAATTTAGTATTTTTTTCACCTATTTTTATTTGATGAATCAACTAATCTATATTTTATATAAAATTCTATCAACTATGAATACAAATTAAGAAGTTTTCTCAAATTAATATCAATAAACCTCAAAAATGCTTGCTATACTATTTATAACTTTAAATCCATCAATAAAGTATCAAAATAAATCAAATCTTAACAAAAAATTAGTTATTTTGCTATAAAAAAGATTTACAGTATGGAAAATGAAATTAGAAAAATTAATTTAGTAGATGTATTAGAAACAAAAGCACCTCAACTTTTTAATAAAATACCAAAGTTTTTTCGTGGGCTATTTATCAAACTATTATCCAAATTCTTGGTGATTAGCAAGATTAACAATTTCATCGAAAACAATAGTATGAAGCAAGGAATTGATTTTATAGATGCACTTTTTAATCACCTTAACGTTAAGTTCGAAATTACTCACGAAGACATTAGCAAAATTCCTGCTGAAGGTGGAGTAATTATCGTTAGTAACCATCCCTTGGGAGGATTGGATGGACTTGGTTTGGTAAAGGCTGTATATTCGGTGCGCAAGGACGTGAAAATTGTTGCAAATGATATTTTAATGCAAATTCCAAATCTGCGAGAATTCTTTCTTCCAGTGGATTTATACTCGATTAATAAAAGTCGTCAACAATTAAAAGCAATCGAAAATTCTATATCTAACGAAGAAGCAGTGATATTTTTTCCTGCTGGCGTTGTTTCCCGACTTTCGTTCCGTGGTATTAAAGATCAAAAATGGACTGCAGGAGTAATTAAATATTCTTCAAAGTTTCAAACTTCAATTTTACCAATATTTATTAAAGCACGCAATTCTATGATGTTCTATATTTTGTCGTTCATATACGATAAGATTAG
>CAYOPF010000183.1:0-2387 GCA_964405755.1 uncultured Chloroherpeton sp. | reverse complement strand
ATGAAATTATATATTCTTTATCCATAAGATGGGTAGGTATAGCTAAAAAACTATCGGTAGCATTTTCGTACTGGACACTAACATAAGCAATAATTGGTTCGTCGGATTGCAAAATAACAGCTCTCCCCTGCCATACTTTTGTTGGCTCAATTTTGCTTTTCGCTCCGCCCTGCCCACGAAGGTATGGTTGTGCTTCGCCAGGTTCGAGAGTTAATTCAATTAATTCATCGGGAATAGTCATTTTCGTTTTTAGCGGTGTATTGCTTATTCCTGGAACTGTTAATCTTACTTCGGTCTGAACTTTCGAAGTAATATATATCTTCACTCTGCTAATTTGTTTATCGTCGTTCATACCCGGATGGATGCCAAACATAAACTCTGTCCCCATATTGCCTGTGCCAATATAATTGAAAACAGAAGACTTTATTTCATCGTAATTGTATTGAGCATTAACAAAATTGTAAGAAAAAACACCAAAAATTAATAAAGTAATTAATCTATTCATAATAACCTCATACTTATAATTTACTATAACAAAAAAACATACTTTTATTACAAAATAATTAAAAATAATTGAATGATGAATAATTGATTAGAAATTGTTAATTTAGAAAGATTCATAATTTGATTTTCAAATGTTAAAAAAATATAATAAATTTATTTTATTCTTACTTGCATTCCTTTTAATTTTCAATTTTGATGGTTTTGCCAATAACGAGAAAAAAATAGATTCCTTGAAAAAAATTGTAAATCAGGATTTCCGTAACGGCAAAGAATTTAGTAGCAACATATCAATGATTGAGTCTTATTATCAAAGAAAGGACCCAATAAAAGGAATTAATTTTTTTTCGCATATTTTAAAAAATAATTCAACGAAAAGAAACGATACGATTCTTACCTTTATCACAGCATCATTAGCAAATCTTTATGCTAAAATAGACAGATACGACCAAGCTTGTAAATTATATTATTTATCGCAGAAATATGCCCGTAAAATCAACGACATTGGAGTAGTCGCCTGGAACAATATTTATCTTGGAAATTTATATTTTAGATTTAGTAGCACAAGCAAAGCAAAAGAATTTTATTACAAATCCTATTTAATAGCTGATTCAGTACTTAATGAAGCTGCTCGAAATAATAAAAAGAATGATGTTATTGAAACAGATTTTAACCACCTAAAAAGCGTTTCGACCGAAAATATTGGTAGGTGTTATCAAATCGAGGGAAAAAGCGACAGTGCTTATTATTATTTAACAAAATATTCCAAGTTAAGAATTAACAAAAAAAATCAGCTAAATGCTCAATATTATTTCAGTATGATGAGTGACTATTTTGTAGGCGAAAAAATTCCGGATAGTGTAATTCATTACTGTAAGATGGCTTTAGATATTGATACAACTACATTTGATATCAATTATCTTGCTTCTAACAAATTTGAATTTCAAAATTACTTAAATAAAACTTACCTAAACTTATCATTAGCATATTATTTAAAAAATCAAAATGAGTTGTCTCAACATTACGAAAATAAATTAATGAGTAATATTGCTAAAACTACAGATAATATTAACAACATTGGTTTGATAATTACTTTAGCAAATTTTTATTTCTCGCACAAAGATTTCAATAAATGTATTTTTATTCTCGAAAACAAGTTCGACACTGAATTAAAAAAATATTTTAACATAGACATAAGCAACATAATCAATAAATTATTATCTGCATCCTATGCTGAAATAGGAAATTACCAAAAAGCGAATAACATCAATACCAATTTATTAAAACATGTCGATTCAATTCTGATAGCAACAAGGCTACAATCTCTTAGTTTGGCAGAAACTGATGTTAACTTATTGGAAAATTTGGAGAAGATAGAATATCTGGAAGAAAAAAGTCAATTCCAACAATCCAAATTGGAAGCTCAAAAAACCACAAATATGCTTTATATCTATCTTCTAGTTGCTATTCTTTTAATTCTAATGGGTTTGATTTTTACTTATATCAGTAACAAAAAGCATTTTAAAACTATAAGTATAAAGAACGAAGAATTAAATAAGTTAAACGGTAGATTAGAAGAATCAATTAAAATAAAGGACGATATCAATGTTGAATTAACTGCATCGCAGCACGAACTCCAACGAATTAATGAAAACATTGAAGCTGCCAATCAAACCAAGAACAAACTTTTTTCGATTATTGCTCATGATATGAAAAATGCAATTGGTGGAATGAGGACGTTGAATCAATTTCTTGTGAATGATTACGACAAAATGGAGGATGAAGAAAAAAGAGAAATGGTTAATATGCTAAATACATCTTCGCTGGAAATTCATAAGTTGATGGAAAATCTTCTTGTTTGGTCTTCTTCGCAACGAGGTAAAAAC
>CAYOPF010000182.1:0-2495 GCA_964405755.1 uncultured Chloroherpeton sp. | reverse complement strand
AGAATAATATTATTCTATCTAAGTTGCCACTTGTAACACAACAAAGGTTATCGGTTATGCCACTTACCAAAGAGCAATATGATGAAGTAATTAATTTAGGAAATATTTGAGAATTATCTTGCCACCATGTTTTCTTTTTTCCTACCCATCGGGGCTCGCTCCCGAAAAGGAGAAAGGAGGTGGGAATAATTATTCGAATTATTTTGTATTTTTGCATTTGAAATCTATTGATGGAAACTCGAAAATTATATATCATTGCTGGTCCGAATGGTGCAGGTAAAACCACAGCCTCTTATGAATATTTGAAAAGCGATTTGTCTTGTTTTGAATTTGTAAATGCAGATAACATCGCACTGGGACTTTCCCCCTTCCAACCTGAAAAAGTTGCCATTTCTGCTGGTAAATTAATGTTAAAGAGGATTAATGAATTGCTCAAAACGCAAGTGGATTTTGCTATCGAAACCACTTTATCTTCCAAATTATCATTAAATACAATTAAATGGCAAAGGAAAGTAATTACGAAATAATTCTAATTTTCTATTTTTTAGAAAATGTAGATTTAGCAATTCAAAGAGTATATAATCGAGTGGAGGAAGGAGGACACGATATTCCAGTTGACACTATTGAACGTAGATATTACAGAGGCTTGGATAATTTTTTTAATATTTATCGTCTAAATTGTGATTACTGGGTGTTTATTGATAATTCTAATATTAATCCAATCTTAATTGCAGAAGGTACAAATACAGAAATAAAAGTTTTGAAAAAAAATAAATGGAAGTTAATAGAGGGAAAATATGACAAAAAAATATGAATCACTAAGGAAAAAAGTAATTAAAGGAACCAAAAGAGCTGTAGAAAAAGCAATTGATATACAAATTAAGAAGGGGAAAAAGCCAGTTGTTTCATCAAGTAATTCAAAATAAAACCAATATATTTCGCGACCCACAAATTGGCAGATTCCTTTCGGTGGATCCACTGTTGGAGGCATTTCCAAGCCATTCGCCGTATTCCTATTCGTTCAATAATCCTATTTCGTACACTGACCCATCGGGGCTCGCTCCCGAAAAGGAGTAAGGGGGCGGGAATAAGATACAGCATATGAATTGGTTCGAGTTGCTTAAGGAGAGTTGGCAACAATATAATGTTAAATATCAAAAACAATGGATGATAGGCAAAAATCGATTTAAATAACAACCCAAAGATTGATAGATTCGCCAGCACCTAACCGCAATGATCGTTGGTACTTATGTTTAAAAAATAAATTGCAAAATTTTCGTCTGAATATATAAAAATGAAGGAATGCTTTATGGAAGGTGAAGTGCAATATGTAACAGACATCAATGGAGTCGTTAAGAATGTTATTTTACCAATTGAATATTGGAGAAGAATAAACTGCGATGAAGAAACTGAGTTTTTATTCCAAAGTCTAGCTAATAAAGATAGATTAATCGAAGCCCTGAATCGTAAGGATTATTTAAGCAAAGAGGAAGTCTATGCGAGACTTAGTCTTTGACATTAACGCACTTGAGGATTTGCAATGGTGGATAAAAAACAACTCCAAGATTGCATTAAAAATTCTATCAATGATCAATGAAATCGAGAAAAACCCATTTGAGGGAATAGGAAAACCTGAACCTTTAAAATATGAATTAACAGGTTGTTGGTCAAGAAGAATAACGGCTGAAGATAGATTGGTTTATCAAGTTACTGCTAACCATATTAGAATACTTCAATGTCGATACCATTATTAAACAACTTAAGCTTATTTTATATTTATAATCAAATAGGCAGATTCCTTTCGGTGGATCCACTTTTGGATGCATTTCCAAGCCATTCGCCGTATTCGTATTCGTTCAATAACCCAATATCCTACTCGGACCCATCGGGGCTCGCTCCCTAAAAGGAGAAAGGTAGCGGGAATAAGAGATACAGGGTCTGATTTATGAAAAATCTGAAGCATATTCCATTATTCAAAGAGATATTGCGATGCAAAGCTCTAAACAGTTCCAAGGGGTTTGGGATATGATCAAAGTGAATTATTATCCGGGACCATCTGACTATGCTTATGAGGATGAGACCGACATTTCTTCAAATGGGGGAGGAGGAAGATTAGGACAATTAGGGCAAATGTCTATTGAAAAATTGAAAGAAACAAAAATTCCACTCGGAATTGGAGGTTTTCAAATTTCACTTTGGGATATTGTTAAGTCAGTTGCTTTTAGTAAATTTACATTTAACTTTTATCCAGGTGCTAATTTGCCAGAAGGTATGTCGCAAGAGGATGCAGTTCAAAAATTTTTTAATGGAATTGACGATCAGGTAATTTTTGAAATTGCAAAAGGAGATTTACGATATGTGATTAACTTTGGTTCGACAGATTTGGTGACCGACAGGTTAAATTACACTAATGGAACGAATGGAGGACCATATATGGGTTCTTGTTCTGGCATTTCAAACAATTCTGTTGAAATATGGATAACTACTGAAATGTT
>CAYOPF010000181.1:0-2706 GCA_964405755.1 uncultured Chloroherpeton sp. | reverse complement strand
AACCCAGTTTCGGGAATGACTTTGATGACTTTAATTCTATCGTCTGTAGTGCTTACATCAGCTGGATTAACTGGCGATAAAGGTATTACGGCCGCATTGATTATAGGTGGTATTGTTTGCACTGCATTATCGATGGCTGGTGGTTTTATTACCGATTTAAAAGTAGGCTACTGGATTGGCAACACACCCGTTAACCAGCAACGATGGAAGTTCTTGGGTACTCTCGTTTCTGCTGCAACTGTTGGTATAGTAATTTTTGTTTTAAACCAAGCTTACGGCTTTGTGCAAACTCCCCAAACGCCCAATCCAATGGTTGCTCCTCAGGCAAATGCGATGGCTGCTGTTATCCAACCATTGATGAATATTGGAGCAGATGTGCCTTGGTACTTATATTTGGTAGGGGCAATTATGGCTTTGATAATCAATTTTTTAAATGTGTCGCCGCTCGCATTTGCTTTAGGTATGTATTTACCTTTGCATCTTAATGCACCCCTGCTTGTAGGGGGATTGATATCCCACTTTATGCAAAAGAGTAAAAAGGGAGAAGCCTTAGCTCAGGCACGTCACCAACGAGCAACATTGATAGCATCTGGATTTATTGCAGGTGCAGCTTTGCTTGGAGTTGTTGGTGCTCTGCTCAAGTTCTTCAAGATAGAATTAGCTTCGCATATTTGGGAAAATAATCCAATTGGTGGTGAAATTGTAGGAATTATCGCATTCCTGTTATTAATGGTTTATTTTGTTATTGATTCCCGCCGTGCAAAAGTAGAGTAAGCTTTTGCTATTTTGGTGCTTTCAAAAAATCGTCTCATCCCTGGCGTAAAGCAAAAAACTTCTACACACCAACACATCCGATGTCTTTAAGACATCGGATGGTTTTCTTTTTACACTATATTTTCAAAAACTTGAGAGGACGCAGACTATTGTTAAATTTTATAAAATACACACCTGCTGGTAGAAGAGAAACATCAATTTGCCCCGAAATTAATCCCGATATCTGGCGGTTACCAAATTGGTCATAAATCTCGAATTCTGTTGCATTATCGGGAATATTTATCAGTGTTAGTTTTTCTGTAACGGGATTAGGGGAAAGGGAAAGTAGTAAATTTTCATCGATATTTTTATTTCTTACGAACAATGGCTTTTCCTTTGCATAAACAAATATTGTAGTGTCTAAATTGCTAAAAGAACCATTCATAAAAGAACCCCATAAGTTATCGTTTTTGTCGAATCTAACCGACATAATTTCACGATATTTTTTGAATTGATAACCACTTTGAGATATTTCTTCAACATCACCATTCCTTAAATTGACTTTAGCAAAATTTATTGGTGCATTTGTGTTATGGAACCAGAAATTCCTATCCTCATCAAAGTCACCTAGTACCATGAAAGACCAATGTGAAAGCGTATGTTTCATATGAAAGGCATTCCAATTTCCTGTCTTTTTTTCGTATATATGTAAATAATTATAAAGATTTGTTGGAAGGGGAGCAGTTGTATCTGCTACCAAGAGTATGTTTCCACTTTGATTCTCAACCCAACAATAAACAATCTGTGATTTGAAAGGTCTACTAAATAAATTTACCCACTTGTTCTCGACTTTTTCATATATTTCTATTTTCTTCAAATAATTATCTTCTAGATCATACTTGTTAAATAGAATAAGATTATTATCTGGAGAAACAAATAATTGATCGAAAATGTTGTTGTTCTTAATAATAATAGAATTCATGTTTGTATCTATTGAAAATTTGGAATTATCAAATGATACAATACCTAATTCAATAAAAAAATGTTTAACTCCTAATCTATCAATAACCAATCCCCATACCTTTCTACGATTTTTGTTATAGGAAGTATCGAAAGTTGCATATATGCTATCTGCATAAAAATAATTAATTAAACCATCTTTAAAGTGAACTATCTTATTAACTTCCAGTTGATCTTCAGAAATCCACCAAAGTGAATTGTCAATATCTACCTGTGGACAAAAATCTTGACGAACTGATGCAATACTTAAATCATTTGCTTTTACATTTAAATTATACCATTTATAATTATCATATTTTATCAATCTAGGTACCTCATCAAAAAAAGTGGCAACTTCAAAAAAATACTTATTGTTTAAACTATCAACTATAACAACGGAATGATTGATTTTATCTAATCTCCCATCTATTTCGACACTATCGATGTAGTACCATTTGCGGTCTTCAGACAACGAAGGGTAAAATGTTACTATAAAAACAATTATAAATATAAAATACTTCATAATACACCTGATGAATTTTAATTAATTTTTGTGATAAGACATGATTATCTTTAACTATTCTTAAATAGTATGAACCGTTTGGAATATCATTAATGTTCAATAGATTGTTGTTTTGCCCCTTAGTACATTGAATGTTGTCGGACACAATAACATCATGCGAATAACCTTGTATCGTTTGTAACATAAAAATTCCCACAATCAATACAACAAAAAATCGATTGATTCGTCTATTAATAGTTGTGTAGTTGTGTAGTTGTGTAGTTGTGTAGTTGTGTAGTTGTGTAGCCATTCTTGTGTCTACTTCGTTCTGCGTTGTGTTTTGAGGAGTCTCCATATTTTTTCTCCTTTTTTGTTAAAAAATTCATCCCTAAATTACAAAAAAAATAATACGTGATACCAATTATTTTGATGAAAATCAAATACTTCGTCAT
>CAYOPF010000180.1:0-2718 GCA_964405755.1 uncultured Chloroherpeton sp. | reverse complement strand
TTTACTTGCAATTATCTTGTTATAGAATAATCCTTTACATTACCATCACAAATTTCCTTATTTTATCTCCAACCCTGACAAAATATATGCCTGCTGGCAAATGCGATACATCAATTCTTAACCCCTCGCCTGTTAGGAGAGGGGTTGGGGTGAGGTCAATCACACATTCTCCGTAAGTGTTGTAGATTTTTATTTCCTCGCCTTCCGAAGGTTCAAGACCTTCTGAAGGTTTTGATATTTCAATATAATCTGAAGCGGGATTCGGGGAAATTTTTATGTCTTTATTTAGCACATTATCAATTGGTTTTTCATCTACTGATGTTAAAGTAAAATCAGGTTTCCACAATCGAATAATACCATCTGCTCCTCCAATTAGAACTGCGTTTTCACTACTTCCAACTGAATATTGCCAGATTCCATTCCCAATTGGGAAAACAACTTTATCAAAAGCATCTCCAGATTTATATAAATTGTATATTTTTATTGAACTTTCGTTTGATATTGTTATTATGTAATTATCATTATTTGTAAAAGATAGTGAGATTAAAGCAATTGATAATTAATAACATTTTTAATTACTCCGCTTTTCAAATCAGCAACTAATAGTCTACTTTTATTTCTATCATTCAAAACAATAAATTTATTATCAGGAGAAATATATGAATTTAAAGATCCGGAACTAAGTGAATATTCTTGATTTTCTGGGATTGACTTTATGTCGTAAATCATCTCATCATTAAAACTGAAAAGAATCGTGTTATCAACAAGATAATAGTTATGATCATCACTATACAAAAAAGTATAATTTAAGTTTTTTATCACTTGTCCCGATTTTAAATCTCGAATTTCGTATTTTACGATATTTTTATATGTAGGATTTACTGGGGTAATCCAACGACCTGTAATTGCATACTTCAAGTACGCTATATTCTTAGATCTATCAATATCAAATTCTGAGCAATTTAAACCTTCATAAGTATCTGGTACACCATAAGCTTGGGCAAACTCATTATAAAGATCAGCTGAATCTAATGAAATGTATTCTATAAAATTACTTGAAATTGTTGAAAGCGTACCAAATTTATATTTACCATTAGTAAATAGACAAATAGCAAGTGAATCTGATGATAAAAATGAATAAAACAGCCAAGGAAGTCCATTAGGCAAGCTATATTCCCTTAAAAAAATACCCGACTTGCTATTATAAAATCGAATATTATGTTTAATACCTTTAATCATAAATGTTGAGTCATCATCAAGAAAAGAAAGTAAAATGATCCTATCTATATTTGGATTTAAATCCTTAAAAGTAATTGAAGGCATCCAACCTTGTGCATATACAGAATCTGCTTGTAAACTTAAAGTTGAATTTAATTTTTCAAAGCTTTGACAATTATCATTTGAATAAAACAAACCACTTCCTGATGTAATGATATAAAAATTAGAATTATATGGAACTATTTTCTTTACCTTCGTTTCTATTCCTGGTGTATTAGCTTGCGAGAAACTTTTACCATTAGTTGTCGAGTAAAAAACTCCATTGCCATTTGTTCCTGCGACAATTAATTTGTTTTGAACAAATAAAGATGTTATTTCAAATTTTTGTAAATCAGAGGATAATAAATCCCAATTCTCTCCATTGTTTTGTGAATAATAAATACCCTCTTTTGTTCCAAGATAAATTCGATTATTTTCATCGATATAAATGCAATTTGAGACTATATTAAGTCCATTACTAATAATTTCAATAATTGGAGATTGTAAATTTTCAATATTTTTAATTCTAATAATAAAAGAACCGCAACCAAAAAGATAACCATCATTTGAAAAAGCAAATTGTGAAACTGATAATTTTCCAAGATAAATACAATTGTAATTATCTAAAGTAATATAACAAGCTTTTGTATCAGAAAATACTTTATATTTGTTTTTGGTTGCAATCATTGTCTTTGCATTATAATTCAAAGTCCGTATTTCCCATGTTTTTCCAAAGTCAGCTGATTGGAGAAAAGACTTATTAGCTGCTACGAAAAGACCTTCGTAATCATCATAAAGCATTGAAAAGATATTGTAATTTTTAGTTATATTGCTTGTTAAACTCCAAGATTTGCCGTTATCATCCGATCTGAAAATACCTCCATTCTCAGTAGCAAGAAAAAGGGTCCCGTTAGGTATAACAATCATATCAGTAAGATTGTATTCACTAAAATCAGTTTGATTTTGAGAATAAGATAAGTTTGCAATATTCAACAAACAAAAAAGTATAATCATTAGTTCTTTCATTTTTTTCTCCCTTTTTAATTTTAATCTATAACAATTGAAAAAGGAAAAAATTACATTTTTTATGTAATTATTTTTTCTTCGCTTCGTTGGCAATGACAAATTTATCGTTTGTCATTCCCGTGCAAACGGAAAATCCGCATCCACCCCCGCCATGATGGGGAAAGGAGAGAGTCTTAAATAAAAACATACTTTTTTCCCTAACCCCTCCCTTTAAAATAGTCAATCATGGATGATTGACCTACCCCACATAGTAAAGCAACCTTCCGAAGGTTTGAAACCTCTGGAAGGTTACCTTTCATCTCATCACCATAAATATCTCTAAATAATTCCCAATTTTTATAAAATATAAGCCGACGGGCAAATGGGAAATATCAATTCTAAGCCCCTCGCCTGTTAGGAGAGGGGTTGGGGTGAGGTCAATCACACACTCACCGT
>CAYOPF010000179.1:0-2719 GCA_964405755.1 uncultured Chloroherpeton sp. | reverse complement strand
AACATTGATTGCTTTGCTAGAAACTATAACTGCAGGTTTATTAGTATCGGGGTCGTGACGAGTTTCTAACCAACCTTCACCCTCGATACCAAAATTCATTGTTAAATAACCTATTTCGTTACCTCCGTTGCGAATGAAGTTTGTATTTGGTTCTTTTGCAAACATTCTGATAACAGAGGCTTTCTTTCGGTCCACTATGTTGGTCACGTGATACTTTTTGCCCCATGCTATCACAGGCAACTCTTGCTCAATAATGAAGTCACAAGCAGCAATTGATGTAGGGATATAAGCACAGTGGGATCCTGATAGTACAGCAATAGGTTTGTTTGCGGTAACATAGCTACCACCAATATCTGATTGTGGTCCTTCGGATGCAATCAACCAGAAATCACCACGGTTTAGGTCGGCTCTCAATACGTCATAAGGTCTATACTTTTTATCATCGATTGTTCTTACAGTTGTTGCGTTATTACCACCTATATGGAATGTTACCCTTGTTTTATCGAAAACACCGATTATATCTGCATAAGGAGTTAAAGACTGCGAAGTAAAGTTAGCTGTTTCGCGATAGGCTGAGATAATATAAGTTTTACTTAATGCATGGGTTGGAACAGCTAAGAAACCATCGGAAGTATATTGATAGCGTGTTACACCATAAGCAATTATAGGTGCATCAGCTTTAATGATAATACCTCTTCCTGGCCATATTTGTGTTGGTTTCAATGTGTTGGTAGCACCACCTGCACCACGAGTATATGGCTGACCAACTGCTGGAGCCAACACAAATTCGATGATATCGTTTGGTTTTGTAGTTTTAATCAAATATGGATCTTGGCTGAAGTAAGGAATTGTTAAACTTACTTGAGTTACAACAGGTGAGGAAACATAGATACGCAAAGCGTTGTTTGCTCCATATTCCTCCCAGCAAGGGTGGAATCCGAATACGAATTCGGTTCCTGCATTGTTAGCACCTAATAATTTAGGCAATGTGGCTCTTACTTTATCGATGTCCACATCGGCTTGGGCTACATTATTGGCAAACAATGCAACTAACAGTAACGAAATTACGATACTGGTAAATTTTTTAAACATATTACACCTTTTTATTAAAAATTAATACTTTTTGCATTTTTAAAAATTAATACTTTTTGCATTTTGTACATTTTCTAAACTATAATATTAACAAAAAAAATATGATTTTATTACAAAAATTTCTTAAAAATACCTTTATTTTAAAGATTTTAATTTCTTAATATATTTTAATATTATATATAAATAACTAATAAACAGCTAATTACATCAGAAATCACAATTCATTATTGTAGTATTCAAATTTGGCATTTTGTAGTAGTTTTTGTAGTAAATCAAGTTCATTTTCATAATTCTTTCATTCTGTTTACATATTTAACGTTGTTTGTAGTTAATATCAATTTATCGTTTTTCTGTAAGAAATAATTTGGATTAGTTATTATTTGTTCGTTATTACTCTTTTTAATCATTATTATCTCCACACTATATTGATTTCGGATGTCAAGTTCTTTTATAGTTTTTCCTATAAATTTCTCAGGGACTTCAATTTCAGTTAAAACTACATCATTACTCAAGTAAACATAGTTTTCCGATAATGTGCTTGTAACGTTCGATGCCAAAGATACAGACATATTCATTTTAGATAGTTCATCGGCATATACTTCGTCAACTGTTGTTCTATCAATTATTCCAAGGAATATATTGTCCTCCGAAAAAACCGGCAACACATCAATTGAATATTTGTTAACCAATTCCAATACTTTCTTGATACTTTGATTGACTTTTACGGCAGGAATATTAAGCGAAGCAATATCACCTGCAATAACCAAATCTTTTAGAATTTCTTCATCGAGCAATATTTCTTTAATAATTTCGATTGTTATTATTCCATAAAAGCTGTTATTCAAATCAAAAACTACAATATATCTGTTTTTATCCTTAATTAAGGATTCGACCACACTCGACAATTTGCTATTCTCGAAGATGATTGTAAAATCTGTTTTATAATAATCACCGACAAAAATATTATCGAGTAAATTGCTTTCGTTACGATACTTAATCAAAGAATTTTTAAACTCAATTGGAATTGTATAAATCGACTCGCGGACAAGTTTCTTGGTAATTGCAACACTAATAATGGATGTAATCATTGTTGGCAGAATAAAATCCTGATTTTTTGTTAATTCAAATACTACTATAATTGCAGTAAAAGGAGCATGCATCGTACCCGCCAATAATCCAGCAACGCCAACTATCGACATTGCACCTATTGGCGGAGAGTAAGCAGGGAACAACCAATAAAGCGCGGTTCCAATTGTCATTCCAAGGGTTGCACCAACTAAAATTGCAGGTGCAAAAACCCCGCCAGTTCCACCGCTTGCAAGCGTTAATCCTGTTGTTGCTATTTTTATAAAAACCAACGCAAATGCAATATACCAAATTAACTTATTCGAAATTGCCAAATCAATTGTATCGTAACCAGTACCGAGCGTATGAGGAATAAACAATCCGATAACACCAATTACAACTCCTGATAATATTGTACCATAAATCGATGAAAAAAATTTATTTGACCGACAAAACTTCTCGAGCCACGTTAAAGACTGAATGAATAACCACGAAACCAAGCCACACGCAACACCTAGTAGTATGAAAAATATAAATTCAAAGCCATTCTTCAAAGTAAAAG
>CAYOPF010000178.1:0-2735 GCA_964405755.1 uncultured Chloroherpeton sp. | reverse complement strand
CTGTAGAATTACTCTAAATTCCTCTGGCGAATGGGCACTACCTTCAACTTCGGATACTACCTGCAATCCCACCATCTTTATGAACATATTTGCAATGCCATTTAATGCCCAAATTATCGGTTTTAATGCCCAATTAAAAATAATAAGCGGAATTGAAACAAAATAAGTTACATTTTCGGGATATTGAATTGCTAAATTTTTGGGAGCTAATTCTCCAAAAACTATATGTAAAAAGGTAATTGTTGCAAAAGCAACAGGTAATGAGATTTTATGGGCCAATTCCGGTGTTATCGAAAAACCTAATAAATGTATAACATCCATAATAACTGTAGATACTACACCTTCGCCAATCCATCCTAATCCCAAACTGGATATTGTTATTCCCAACTGGGTTGCTGAAAGATATACATCAAGGTTGTTAATTATACTTTTTGATACTTTTGCCAAATATATTCCGCTTCGGGCACTAACTTCGACTACTGAAGAACGTACCTTTACTATTGCGAATTCGGCGGCAACAAAAAAAGCATTCAACAAAACGAATAATATTGTTAATAATACGTTCCAAATCATTGCAAAATTCCTAAAGAATCCCAAAAAATTGATTTATCAGTATGTTCCTTTATGTACTTTTGAAATAAATTTATCAATTGAAAAAATTCCTTATTTGTTAAAGATGTATTTTTTAGTTTTTCTGTTTCATTTTTTATTGCAAAAATCTTGCCGAGAGTTCCTAAGTTCAATTCCAAACAATTATACGATTTCGTTTGAGTGAAACATCCATTGGATAAATCAAAAAAACACAAGCTAGTTTCGTGCAATAGATAGGATTCATTGATATCTATAGTATAGCCACTATAATCCATTAGATTTATTAGGAAATAAATAAAAAAAGCATTTGGCGGATAATCTGTTGTGTTCATATAACTATAGCAACGGATAATCAGGTCGAATACACTTATGTTAGGATAGTAATCTTCGAACATCTTATGAATTGTTTCGATTATTGCTAAGGAATATGCAGATTTCTCGAGGTTAGTATGTAAATTCCAAAAGTTTTCAACTATTTCCGCATCAGTTAATAATTGCAATTGATTTGCGGCTTTCTGATAAAAAGTAACCTGCAAATAATTTGTTGGTTGCAACAGTTTTCCAAATTTACTTTTTGGATTTGTTGCACCTTTTGCAATAGCAGAAAATTTACCGAAATCTTTTGAAAATAAATGCGTAATTTTGCTAGATTCACTATAATTTTTCGAAGTCAAAACTATGGCTTCGGTTGTTTGTATCATTATATGTATTTTTGAAAAATTCAAAATTAACTAATATTATGATTTTAAGCAAAATTAGAATATCTATAGACAATAAATCAAAAAAAATTTGCAATATTCAGCCAATTAATAAAGGTGTTGAAATTCAAATTGGAAAAACAATCAAAGTGTTCCCAAAAGGGACTTTCGTTATGCCGGGCTTTGTGGATTCGCATATTCATTTTTTTGGGGTTGGCGAAACCACTCAGATGCCCAATTTCTCCGATTGCCACAATGAAGATGATATGATTGATATAATCAAATTAAGTTCATTTCGGCGCGGTGAATGGATTGTTGGTTTTGGATGGAATCAGGAAAAATTCCTCAAAAAAGATTATCCAACCAAACAGCCATTCGACAAAGCTTTTCCGGATACCCCAATTTATTTAAAAAGGATTGACGGCCATTCTGCATTGATTAATAATTTTGCAGCAAAAAAAATTGGTATTTCGAACAAAAGTAAAAATCCAAGCGGTGGTATCATAGTTAAAGATGAGTATGGTGTATTCTCGGGAATTCTAATCGATAATGCAATGGAATTAGTGCAATCCAAACTACCTTTTTATTCAAATTCGCAAATAAAAACGATTATTGAAAGTTCGCAAGCTGCATTATCGCGGTTGGGTATTGCCGAAGTTTATGATATGGACTTTTATCCCGAGTTATTTGAATATTTTTCGAATAATAGAAATAAATTTTTAATTCGGATTAATTCATTCATAAAATCACAAAATGACGAATGGAAGGGAATTTGCGAACTACCTCAAAAAAATGGATTGTGGAATCTTATTGGATATAAGCATTATTTGGATGGTGCATTAGGCTCGCGTGGGGCATCGCTCGTCGAAAAATATTCAGACGCAGATACTTATGGAATAGATTTACTCACACCCGATGAGGTTGAGGTAAAAACCAAATTTGCTTTGGATAATAAGTTATCGATTGCTATTCACGCTATCGGAGACAAGGCAAACCGTACGGCATTACAAATTTACAGCAAATTCTCAAAGTTTAAGAACAAAATGAGAATCGAGCATTGCCAGATGATAAATTCGATGGATCTTGAATATTTAAAGAGCCACAATATTATTTGCTCTGTCCAGCCAATCCATTATGTTTCGGATACAAAATCTGGTATGGTTCAGTCCAGAATTGGTACTAAAAGAATGGTCGTTGCTTATCGCTGGAAAAGTTTATTAAATGCAGGTGGAATATTGGTAGCTGGTTCGGATGCTCCAATCGAAAGTCCAAATCCGTTTTGGGGTAATGATGCATTTGTGAATTCAGATAATAAAAACGAACTTATTACAATGGACGAAGCAATAAAAGCCTATGTCGCCACTCCACACAAAATTTACAAAAAGAACAGAGGGAAAATCGAAGTTGGTTACGATGCTGATTTTATTTTGATTAATAACAATTTTA
>CAYOPF010000177.1:0-2735 GCA_964405755.1 uncultured Chloroherpeton sp. | reverse complement strand
AAGCGGAACTGAAATTCCTCGCAATCCTGTGCGAACTGGTAGCCTGCTTTTAAGGCACGTACGTTGGATTCGAAGATCTCAATCTTTTTACCGAATTTACTTTTTAACCATTGCACAGTAATATCCAAGGGCTCCGAAAAAAGCCAATAAGCAACACCTAATGCAAAAAAGTTCTTGGTACGGTCGATTTGCTTAATCTGTAAGCTAAGATCTTTAAGTTCATTCCTCATAATTGAAGGAATATCGATACTGATTACATTGTAGTCTGAGTAGGAGTTGTCTTCTAAAGGGTTAGAATCGTACTTTGCGAGTTTTAGGTTACTTGGACCAAAACCAGCTGAATTTGCAATAATAATTGCACCCTTACGCAAATAAGGGATATTTACTTTTACCGAAGCAGCATTCATTGCAAATAGAACATCAATTTTGTCGCCCATAGTATTCATCTTCTTTGAACCAAAGTGGACCTGATAGGCACTTACACCGTAAAGAGTGTCTGCTGGTGGACGTATTTCGGATGGATAATCGGGGAAAGTATTTACGTCGTCCCCTACTGCTCCGCAGTTTTTTGCAAATAAAGTACCAGTCATTTGCATACCATCGCCAGAATCTCCGGCAAATCGTACTGTTACTTCTTCGATAATTTCGATTCGTTTTTCCATAATTTTTCTAAAATGGTATTTACATGAACTTCAAAATTATGAAAATTATTCGTGTATTGTTTATAATTTTTAAATAAATAAGCTATTTATTTTTTAGACAATTCTAAATTATGAGAAAAATATAATAATCATATTTAAATTTTGCTTTTTCAGTTTTTTAACAATTTTTTTCTATTTTTGTTTTATGAAAAATGAACTAATTAATCAAGCTGTTGAATATATTAACAAGTCGAAATCTATTGTAGCTTTCACTGGTGCAGGGGCTTCTGCCGAAAGCAAGATACCGACTTTTCGGGATGATGATGGAATCTGGAAAAAGTATAATCCTCAACTGCTCGAAATCAACCATTTTATGGCCAATCCTGCTGCTTCTTGGGTTGCGATTAAGGAAATTTTTTATACAAAATTCGCAAATGCCGAACCCAACTTCACTCATTTTGCATTGGCAGAATTAGAAAGGATGGGGAAGTTACGATCGATTATCACTCAAAATATCGATAATCTTCATCAGAAATCAGGAAGTAAAAATGTGATTGAATTCCACGGTAACTCCCAAAATCTAGTTTGCATCAAGTGTCAGCAATTCTATACGATCTCTGATATTGATTTAAAAGTTGAAATACCAAAATGCAACCATTGCTCAGGGACATTAAAACCAGACTTTGTTTTTTTTGGTGAAAATATCAATCAAAAAACACATAACTTAGCTACACGCGAATCTCAATTATGCGATCTAATGATTATTATCGGTACAAGCGGAGAAGTGTTCCCAGCGGGCTTAATTCCCGAAAATGCTAAATTCTATGGTGCAAAGATTATGGAAATCAATACAAAGCCAAGTACCTATACGAACGCTCTTGTAGATTTTTTTATCGAAGGAAAAGCAAGTGTAGTTTTGAGAAAAATAGTAAATTTGTATAAACAAAAATATTTTTAATTTTTTTTCGATTAATATTATAATTTTTTTGAATAATTTTGAAATTTGCAATTTAACAGTAAAGAAAACAATTAAAAATCATAAGGTGATATATGTTTTTCGATGAATTATTAAGTGAAGATTTAAAAATGTTGCTTTCTCCAAAAGATGAAGAATTCGACGATGAAGATTTCGATGATTTCGACGATGAAGATTTTGATGATTTTGATGACGAAGAATTCGACGACGATGACTTTGATGACGAAGATGCTGATGATATGGACTATGATGATGATGAATTAGTTGACGAAGAAGATTTTGATGATTTTGATTTCGACGACGAAGATTTCGATGAAGTGGTTGAATAGTCCTAACTAATTATTACTAAGTTGTTTTTTAATTCTTTTAATTTTTTAATTTTTGGTTATAGTTTATTATATTATATGCATCATTATTAATGATGTTACAAATAATTTTAACCAAAATATGATAAAAGTTCGATTTGTGGCAATTAGGCAGTTTATTTTACTTCAATGTATTCTTTCATTTTTTCGAACTTCTTTGGCCCAATACCCTTAACTTTCATAATATCTTCAATTTTGTTGAATTTACGTTCATTTCTATAAGAAATTATTGTTTCTGCAGTTTTTTCGCCAATTCCAGGCAATTTCATCAACTCAGATTTAGATGCAGAATTGAGGTTAATTTTTTTACTTAACGCTGCAAGAGCTACTTTTTTACTTGGTTTTCGATTGGTGGAATTGAAAGATAAATCGAATTGATCTGTATTTTCGGAGGAGTTGTCGGATGCTATCTCTGTATTATCAGTTGATTTAGTTGTCGATGAATCAATGCTATTATTATTACCTGTATTATGTAGCTTTTTCTCCATTTCAGAGTCAGTTTGATCCAAAGCAGCAATTAATAAGTCTTTGTTTTGTGAATTGGGATCGACTGCAAAACCAACAATAGCCCCAATAGATAATAAAACCACTGCATAAAGCTCGGTTGATGTTATTGCGAACCGAGTTTTGATTTTATTTGTTAGATTTGAAAATTTATTCATAAAATTTTCTTATAAAAATGTATCTTTGACTTTTTCGAAAAAGTCTTTATCCTTTTTTTTTAGTGTTCGAGGTAAAATGTTCGCTTTCTGC
>CAYOPF010000176.1:0-2765 GCA_964405755.1 uncultured Chloroherpeton sp. | reverse complement strand
TGTGTGAGTATCGTAGGATGCGCTGCCAAAGTTCATGTCGCCACCACCTACTTTGAATTGCATCATCAAATTGCGCAATCTTTCGGTTAGCTTAGCCATATCATCACTTGCGTGTGCAACGTCTTCGACTCTTCTGCTCGATTCGGAAATAACCTTGGAAATAGATAGTACATTCTTCGAGATTTCCTCGCTGGTTGCAGATTGCTCTTCGCTAGCAGCAGCAATTTGGTTAATCATTTCCAATACTTCCTTTGTGGAGTTCAGGATATCTCTCAAAGCTTGACCTGCACGATCGGCAAGGTCGATACCTTTTTGAACTTCCTGATTACCTTGATTCATAGCATCTACTGCCATGTCGGTTTCTTTCTGTATTCCACGAATCATATTGGCAATTTGTTTTGTTGCATCGGTTGTTCGTTCTGCAAGTTTACGAACTTCGTCGGCAACAACAGCAAAACCACGACCTTGTTCACCAGCACGTGCTGCTTCAATTGCCGCATTCAAAGCCAACAAGTTGGTTTGGTCTGCGATGTCGTCGATAACCGCAATAATTTCGCCAATTTGTTTGGATGATTCGCCAAGTTTTTGGATCGTTAATGCAGATTCGCCAACTACGTTTGCAATATCTTTCATTTTTTGAACTGTTTGCTGAACAACAGAACCACCTTGGTTAGCCAAATCACCATTCTTTTGAGCTACTTCAGATGTACGGGTAGCACCCATAGCATTTTCGGTTATTGTTCGACTCATTTCTTCGACAGCTGATGCAACATCATCGGTTTGTGCGCTTTGTTCCTGAGTGGCAGCTGCCAACGAATCTGATGTAGCAGATATCTGAGTTGCAGCACTTGCCACCTGGCTTACGGTATTGTTTACTTCGTTGATTAATGCGGAGAGTGAATCAGCTAATTGGTTAATATCATTCTTCAATTTTGACAAATCACCTTTGTAATCGCTTTTAACTCTAGCACGTAAGTCGCCTGATGCAAGGATACTCAGCGTTTCGCTTGCTTCGTTGATTGGATTTATCACATTATCAAGAGTTTTATTAACACCATCAACTATCTCGCGGAAGTCGCCTTGGTGTTTCGATGCATCAGCACGTGTGCTTAATCTACCTTCAACGGCAGCATTTGCAAGCATCTTGGCATCGGTTACTAATAAGTTTACTGCATCAATAGCTTGGTTTAAGTTATTCTTTATTTCATTGAAATCGCCTTTGTATTCATCGGTAATCTTCGGAGGTATATCACCTTTCGAGATTCTATCTACATACTCGGCAGTAACATTTATTGGTTTGATTAAAGCATCAAGCGCAGAATTGAATGCAAGCATCAATTCTTTGTAATCACCTTGATACTTAGTAGAATCGGCTCTGTAGTCCAACTTGCCATCGGTAGCCATTGTTGCTGCAGTTTTTACTTCCGTGATTATACCCTTTACAGTTGATGCCATCGATTTCATAGAATTGAGCAATAAAGCAGTTTCGTCTTTACTTGTTATTTCCACATTTACACTGGTATTTCCTTTGGCTATTTCCTCTGCAACATTAACTCCGGTATAGATTGGTTTGGTAATTCCTTTGGTAACTACTACCGACAAGACTACTGCCAGAACCAATGCAATCGCTCCTAATATTAACAATAAATTAAATTGAGAATTATAAGTATTTCCGGCTTCGATTGCTGATTCGCGGAAAAGTTCTGTTTGAAAATCTATTAACTCAAATAGTTTTCCCAAGTAATCGCTTTGGCTTTTCCTAAAATCACCGAAAAGCATATCTATAGCATCTTGTTTGCTGTCGGCAGCTATTAAATCGAACAGCATCCCTCTGTCCTTAACATACTTATTGCGAACTTCGTTCAACTCAGCTAAAAGTTTTAATCCTTTTTCGGATTTTATTGTAGCAGTCAAAGAATCCAGATTTGCTTTGGCTTTTGGAGTTGTAGCTAAGGTTTTTTCAATTTGCTGATCTCGCTCCTTTGGGTCATTTGTTAAGAGAGCGTTCCTTAATGAGCGAGCTCCTTCGTTAACAGCGTAGATAATATTGTTTACCCATACAGTTTTTGGGAATTTGTCGTTTGCCATATCTTGAACTTGATCGTTCAAGCTCGACGCAGTACTTATGCCCAAGTAAACAAGGATTACGATTATAACGGTCGCCGCGGAAAATGCGATGCCTAATTTCATGCCAATTTTCATAAATACCCCTATAGGTTTTGTGGAAAATTTTGTAATAACATTATCGTCAAATTACGAAAAATTTTTATATTATAATAGAGAAAAAAAGAAATATTTTATATTCGTATAACCTAAGTTAATAGTTAGTAACTGCTAATTAATTAAGAAACTATAACCATTAAAATTACTAATAATTTAAACCAGCAATATTTTTAAAATTTGACTATATGCACTCAAGTTTTTTCAATTATTTTTATTGATATCCATAATTTATCTAATTAATGTTGTAGGAGAGTAATTATAAATTAATTTTGTAATTTGCTTTTAAACATAAATTTAATAAGATAAATTCAATGAAGTTAAGTATAATCGTACCAGCTTACAACGAAGAAAAAACAATAACAAGTGTTTTAGATAAAATTAAAAGTGTATCCCTTGTTAGTAATTTTTCGAAAGAAATCATTATTGTTAATGATTGCTCCAAGGATAATACCGAAACAGAGGCGATGAATTACATTGAGCAGAATAGGGATATGGATATAAAATACCATAAACACGAAGTGAATAAAGGGAAAGGAGCCGCT
>CAYOPF010000175.1:0-2791 GCA_964405755.1 uncultured Chloroherpeton sp. | reverse complement strand
GAATACTCTCATCTACAGTCAACGTTCAATAATGTAAAGACAACAGCAGTTCCTCCACCAACTGATTGGACCAATTCAGTTATGGAACAAGTTAGATTGATTTCCGAACGCCATTTTGCTTATTCATGGTTCGGTAAGCTTAAATATGCATTACTCGGTCTTTTATTGTTGATTCCATTTGGATTGTATTTATCCTTAAGTGATAATGATGAAAAATCTAATATAACCGTAAACAAAGATACGAATACACAAATAAGTGTTGAAAACAATATTGTCAGTCAAAACCAACTAGACATAAATAATCCAAACGATATAAAATCTCAACCAAAAACTGTTAAGAAAACTGATAAAATAATATTGGATGTGATTGCAAACAACAATTTCATTGCCAACGAAACCAAAGATAATGCTAAGAAAATCAGTGATAATAATATTAGTTATTACTTAGAATCCAATTCATTGCTTAACTTAAATGAAGAGATGAATCTAAATATTAATACTGTGGATTTATCCAATATTCAAATCAAAGATATTTACAACTCTGACATTCAATCTAATAGTCAGGATATATCTATTACACCAAGAGTAATTAGTCCAATTTCACTATTTAATTTAAACTTGAGTAAGAATAGCTTTATTATTCAATCTCGTGGAAGTTATGCAATTACAAATCCAGAGAAGAGCTTCGCCGAAAATGACTTTTTCGGTAATACCTATAACTTGGGTATCTATTTAGATGTGTATGATAATGTTTATGCTGGAGCAGAGTTTGGTTCTGAAGTATTTTCTCAAATATTTCTCGATAATGCACAACCTGGAACAGTTTATGATCAATCCCCAACACTATTCTATTTTGGACTTTCTGGTAAATATGAAGCTAATCAATTATCATTTGGTGCTTTCAAGCCAGTTGGTCATTTATTTGTAGGTGGTTCATCTCTTGGTCCATTAGTTCGTGCCAATACTGTAATTCAAGCAAATGTAATCAATAGCATTGGTATTTTTGTCGGATTAGAAGGAAGTTTACTTTACTACAAAAACCAAAACATATGGTATAATTCCGGGAAACTTGGTTTAGTGGGAGGTATTAACTTCAAATTCTAATTATTCACCTAATTATAATTATTATCCCCAAAAAAGTTCTCTTAATTGGGGATTTTTTATTGCTTTTCGATAATTATAACTTTTTTATCTTCTTCTTTGAAATAATCGAAGCCAATCAAATCGATAGGTATTTCTTTTATTATAATTTTGGGAAAATACTTTTTTGTGTCTTTCATTTCTTGCTCTAAATTTCCACCCTTAAGAAAAATAAATTTTCCATTTTGTTTTAATAAATTCAAGGACCAATGAACTAATTTATCTGTAGTTGCTACAGCACGAGATACGACATAATCAAATTTTCCGTAATAATTCCTATCTTCTGCTAAATCCTCCACCCGTTTAGCTACTGCACTAATATTCCTTAATGAAGTGTGATTGGCCAACATCTCAGCAATTTTAAGTTTTTTAACAACTGAATCTACTAAAGTTAGAAAAATATCGGGACGTGCTATTTTTAGGATAGTTCCAGGGAACCCTGCACCACATCCAATATCAATAACTCTTGCTTTATAAGATATTTTTTCATATTTTAGGATAACTAAAGAATGCAAAATGTGTTTTTCTAAAATATTTTTTGCGTCTTGACGAGAAATTAAATTCACACGTTCGTTCCAATAAGTTAGTTCTTGTTGAAAACGTTGAATATTTCTCGACCTTGTTTCATCGAGTATGATTCCATTAAGAGAGCAAATTGTCCAAAATTCGGTGAAATCCATATTGTTGATTTTTATGTATTACAAAATTAATGATTATGAGAAAAGAAATAGCACAAACTAATTATAAAACTACTTTGAAACAACAGAATGATTATGGTACTGATTACTTCTTCTCTGTTGTTATTTGCACATACAATCGTGAGAAGCTTTTACCTCGAGCCCTTGATTCATTAATAAAACAAAAATTCAAAGACTTCGAGGTTATAGTTGTGGATGATGGCAGCACCGACCGTACCTTCTCAGTAATTAAGAAATACAGGAACGAATTGTATTTACGATATATTTTCCAGCAAAACAAAGGACTTTCTATTTCGAGAAACGTGGGAGGATTGTCTTCAAATGGCGAATACATTACTTTTTTGGATTCGGATGATGAATACAAAATCGATCACTTACTATCTAGGTTTAATGTTCTTACCGAAAATAGAAAAATTGATTTAATGCATGGTGGTGTGGAAATTATAGGAAATAGTTTTGTTCCGGATGCAAATAATCCCGATAAATTAATAGAATTATCTGAGTGCATTATTGGCGGTACCTTTTTTATTAAAAGACAACTATTTCAAAAATTAAATGGCTTTCGCCAATTGGAATATTCCGATGATTATGATTTTTATAAAAGAGCCATTGCCGAAAAAGCCAATATTCTCAAAGTTGATATTCCAACTTACATTTATTATCGCGATACAGAGGATTCAATTTGCAATACAATCATCAACAAAGGAAAAAATAAAGATGGCAAAAAAAAGTAATTCAAAAAAAAATGTATCCGACATTTTAAATATTTTATCAAAACAATACCCAGATGTTAAAATCCAGTTGAATTTCGAAAATCCATTCCAATTGCTTGTTGCAACAATTCTATCGGCGCAGTGCACTGACGACAGAGTTAACCAGGTAACAGAAAAATTGTTTAAAAAGTATATTTTTACTCAAGATTTTTTAAATGTTTCAGATGAAGAGTTGGAAAA
>CAYOPF010000174.1:0-2868 GCA_964405755.1 uncultured Chloroherpeton sp. | reverse complement strand
TTTTATATCTTCAACAGTTTTAAGATTATTACTGAGTTTATCATTTAAATTTTGTATTAAATTGTTAATCTCTTCAAAACTTTCAATATTAGGCTGGACATTACCCTGTTCAGGTTGAATGTTCAATTCAACATTGCCAATATCATTACCTCCGGCAATCATAGCTGCCAATTTTTCGAATTCATCCTCTTCTGAAATTACTTCTGTTTCTTGATTTGATTGTTCTATCGGAATTTGCTCTGATTGATTTAATTCAGCTAAAATATCATCGATTTTCGAGATGTCCTCGTCGATTACTTCTACATCATTTATTTCTGAATTATCCGTAAACTCTTCCCAAATGCTCTCATTTACTTCCACTGCTTCTTCATCCGAATTCTGTTCTTCCGTAGTAGCGTATGATTCTTCTTCACCCTCGAAAGATTCTTCCATCAACATTTTATCGTATTCGTCCATTTCTGGGTCTGTTTCATCAGCAGTTTCTTCGCTGTATTTAAATTCTTCTAAATCATCATCAGTCATTGCTATTTCGTCGGCAGTTATTGTTTGTTTAATTTCTTCTGATTGTTTGCTATCTTTCAGCCAAGTTGCTAGATAGAGCGAAAGAGCATCCTCTATTGAGGATTTTGAGAGAGTTTGATTGAAATATTTGGTTTTGTTTACACTCAAAAATTGTTGAAGTCCATTCCAATTCAAATCACTTGAAAATATTGTTAAAATCTTAAAAGTAGAGTTTTCGGAATTAAATTTGACGGATGCTAAGGATTCAATCAAATATTGAAACCAAGCAGAAACTTTCGAAAAATCATTTTGTTTAAATATTTCCGAAATAATTGAGTTTGCAATTTTTCTAAATTCGAAAATACTAATTTTCGAAGTTTGCTCTTCCAGCCAAATGTTGATTTTGGAAATTACTTCCATTTCGGAATCAAAATACTGCAACCGGTTTTTAATGTTTTCAGGAATTTGGTATAATTCATCTCTAAAGAGAAAGCTTACCAAAGTCTGATTTGGACGAAGAGTTAAATTTATATATAATTGTACAGATTCTAGGATTATTTTATCAATTTGATCTTTATGCAACCGGAAAAAATCGCGGCATGCAGTCTCGAAACTTCGCCATTGATCGGATAATTCCAAATCATTAAGATTAATATTATAGTTATCGTGGAGGTCCAATTTAAGTTTCGAAAAATGTTCGAGCAGATAACCGTTTAAATATTGTCGAAAATACTGAGGAAAATCTACATTATTAATAATATCAGAAACTTGGAAATAATCAGATTCTTCCATCAAGAAATGGATGTTGTTCTTTTCCGAGAAAATTAATTCTTCAAACATAATGATTTGTTAAAATAACAAACATCAAATATAAGAAATTTATCTTAATTATGTAAGATAAATTGTAATTTGATAAAAATTTATTTAATTTAGTATATTAGTAATAGTAATTATTCATGAAATTAGGAATATTAAGCGATATTCACGAGGACATCGAATCGCTAAGATTAGTGATGAATATCTTCGAACAAAATCAATGTGATGAATTAGTTTGCTTGGGCGATATTCTTGGTTTCGATTCCAATTATTACCGTAAGGTGCAAAAACCAGATGCATCCGAATGTATAAATATCATACAAAACGAATTTAAGTTTTCAGTTATCGGCAACCACGTTTATATGCAATCAAGAAACTTCCCAAACACCGCAGCGGATTGTTCGAATTCCCCGATAATTGGTATTCCATTGATACTAAAGAAAGGAATTCGCTTTGCTATGGAAAGATTTTTCTATACGAAAATGATAATTTGAGTACTCCACTTTCGCAAAATCAAAGAGATTACCTTTGGAACTTGCCCGAATATATTACCATCGAGGACAATGGCATCCGATTGATATTCTCTCATTCAATTTTCCCCGACTTTTCGGGAACCAATCACTTTCGATACTATAACCATTGGGAGATTAAGCCGCATTTCAATTTTATGAACAAAAACTCAATCAATATTGGATTTAGCGGTCATACTCATTCCACATTTCCGCAAATTGTAAGCAATGGTTCATTCGACCGACTTGCATATCGAACTTACGATTTAAAATCAACACTTGCTCATTACTTCTGCCCTTGCACAGTGAACGGACGAAGCAAAAGGGGAGTGGCAATCATCGACTTGGAGAACAAATTGATTGATTTAATTGAGCTGAAAAACAATTTCTTAATTAAAATGATTTCGTTTTATGGAAGGAAGAACCAAAAAAATTAACGAATTAATCGTCTTCGAACTCGGTTCGGCACCTGTTCCATTTGCTTTTGTCTCTTTGGGAAGCGAAGGAAGACAAGAACAAACATTATTAACCGATCAGGACAATGCAATTATCTTTGATGAATTAACAACCAAAAATCAAAACAGCTCAACAATCTACTTCGAAAGATATGCAGAGAGGATGAACTATATGTTGGACGCAGTTGGATTTGCGTATTGCAAAGGAAATATAATGGCAAAGAATCATTTATGGAATCAATCCATTAAACAATGGAAAAAATACTTCCACAACTGGATAACTATTCCCGAGCCAAAGAATATAATCGATGTTTCAATCTTTTTTGATATGAGATTATCGGTAGGAAACAGTGATTTAGTTGATAATTTGCTTGATTATGTGCAATCTGAAATCAATCTAAATCCAAACTTCCTCTCGATAATGGCAAAAACCTCACTTTCGTACAAATCGCACCTTAGTTTCTTTGGAAAATTACAAACAGAATCCACATCGGAATTCGCAAATAGTTTAAACATTAAAGAAGCAATCAGATTAATAGTAAATTTAGTGCGATTATACTCAATGAAATTTAACATTAATGAAACAA
>CAYOPF010000173.1:0-2872 GCA_964405755.1 uncultured Chloroherpeton sp. | reverse complement strand
CAAATAATGACCAGTAGGAATAGATTCGCTATTAATCTCAATTAGATTGTTTATCTTATTAACAGAGTTTTTGTAAATTAAATCACCAGAGTAACTCCATATTTCAACGTGGTATAAATTATCTGAAAACTCTGAATTCAAAAATTTTAAGGAAAATTTGTTCTGAACCGGATTTGGTGAAATTAAAACTTCAATTTTTTGTTTTGAATTGTCTGATAATTTTATTATTCCAGATCCATTTACTGCAACACCTGATAAATGCACGGCATAACTAGCTTGGGTTGTTTTGGCTGAATCCAGGACTATTATAATTGAATCCTGAGCTAATCCAGCAATGAGAGGTTTAAATCCGGCTATCCCAATATATGTGTGGCCAGGAAGAATAAATTTGTCTTCTTCTAAGTCAGCAATATAAAACCCATGCTCATTACCGTCAGGAATTTCTATATCATCTATAATCTGAACTTTTTCTGAATTGTTGTGGTAGAGGTAATATCTCTGTTCATCAGTACCAACCTCGACAGTATCGAAATCAACTTCTAATAAATCACTATTCAGATTTGTAAAAACAAAAGGTAAAATTGTGGATATTGACTTTCTAACGAAAGCAGTTTGCAATGCACCCACAGTTAACTGAACTGAATCTGGATAAAATGTAATCACTTTTTCTTTGCTAGTTGGATTGAAGGCAATATAAGTAATTAACCCTTTTGATTGATTTGCATATACTGCATAAAATGGAGTGCCTACAGCTTGTCTTAGAGTATCAAGTGTTCCCAATTCGTTAAGAGTGTGAATCCAATAATATGTATATGTACGGGAATTCCCATTTTCTCCGTAACTACCTAAAGAAATGTCTTGTTGGTTGAGTAAGTTATCGGATGTAAAATTCCTAAATTTATTAAAAGCATCCACAGCTAACGATGGTTTATTTAATGCGAGAAAGCTCCACCATATATTTTGCCAAATATCATAAGGCAGTTTTGTTTGTTTATTGAACTTGAACAAGTCATTGTTTGCAATTGATCTTGTTAACCTAACAAACCACGAAGGATATCGTCCTAGATAAATTGATGAAGGTGTAAAAGGCAAAAATTGAATTCCGGTAATCTGTTCGTAAGAAGCTGCAAAAAATGTAGCCATTTCGGTTGCATTATCCCAAACTAAAGAACCAAGTTCCCAAATATAACTAGCCGAGTCCAGTTTGTCGGCCCATTTGCTGTTGTTCTCCTTGTATTTCCACCATCGAGGTTGGTTCCAGAAATTTTGCTTCTTAACATCAAACCAATAATTCTCGATAGCACTTAATGTAGTGGCAGATAAATATAGACCTAAGTCCCGATAATAATCATCCTCGATCATTGCTCCATATAACGCAACACTAGTATTAAAATTCATTGATTCTGAAGTCGATTCCTGATTATTGCCATGTTCGAAGTCAGCATGTCCAGACGCTAAACTATAACCGATGTAAGGATCCCAATATCTAAATCGTGGGAACAAAGTGTCTTGAATTGCAAAACTACCATCCCCCTGAAGATTTCTATAATCACCTGCAACATCTCTAATCATCATTTTGGCTATCCCACCGAATACAGAATCTTGCCCAAGAGCTGATCCTTCTTTACCCATTAATTCTACTAATGTTCGTAGAAAGTAACCATGATGAAAATGGTGGTCGTTCAACTCGGTATCAGTGTCGTAAGCGGAAGGAAATCCATAAAATGTGCTCCAGCCTTTATTATAAAAAAATAATGCATATGCCCCAACAGCGTTTGTATCTCCTTTTGCATCTGATGATTTGCTATGTAGTACTTCATTCGTGTCGGATATCATCCAATCGGTAAATACTTCCTTTACTCGACCATACAAGGTGTCTGCATATTTACTTTCATCAACTGCCAAAGCAGCTTGAATGGCAGATGTAATTCTGGTAAAATTTTTGCCCTGACCATATGTTGTGTTGTAATTTGGTATTAATTCGATAGGTTGTCTTGTTCTCAACTCGCTTAGATATTTTTTGAGCGTATCTTTATTGAAACTCTTAGAAGTGGAATCTAATACTTTGGGAAATTGGAATAAAAAGCCTGGTACGTTTAAGGTTGTTGAGAAGTTGTTGCCCTCGATTGTTTTTAGCCACCCTTTAACATGACGATACTTGATTTTATTAAAAGGATAGGATTTGTTCAAATTGTTATATTGGTGAGGAAAAAGAACCATTAATGTACTATCGGCATTTACCCCATCAAAAGATTTAGTATAAAACTTGTAATTTGTGGTTATTGTATTCTTGGTACTGTCATACTTCCAATTTACTCTTGTATCTCTGATGACAGAAAATGCATATTTAGCAATTGTTTTAATTTCGTTTTCAGTTTTGCAGGAATCAAAAAGTAATCCAATTGAAAAATAATTTTTCCCATTTAAATCTACAATACAATTTTTGAAAAAGGGTCCTAATTCTCCAGGCTGTTTATCTTTTAATTCATAGGTAGCTCCTTCGGGAAGACACAAAACCCAATATTCTTTGGTTGATTCATTTTTGAAAGCAATAACATTATTCTTTTCGTAAAAAATTGAAAATCGACTGTTAGGATTGTCTATGTTTCTGCCAATTGTTGGTTTACCCTTCACATTTTCAAAAAAATATGTAAGGCGTCCCTCTTGCGATTGTTGCTTTCATTAATATGTTTGTATCTGCTTTTAGTGCAATTCTAGCATGCCAATCTCCATAATCGTCTAACAAGGTTGAATCTACTGTCATGTCCTCAATACCTACTCGAAGCTGGTCGGTTGTACCTGTTACTGCATAGATATTGGCCTTTGTGTATGTTTGACCATTATTAATATTCTTGTCTTGAATGTAATTATT
>CAYOPF010000172.1:0-2966 GCA_964405755.1 uncultured Chloroherpeton sp. | reverse complement strand
GTTGGGAGGAATTTGGGGGTCAAAATTATATCAAGATATATGTATCTTCGCAATACGAAACAGAGGTAAGATTATAAATACCTCAGCTCTCTAACGAGCCGTATTTGGTCAAGAAAACAATTCCAAACGATATAATTGAATTTGTTCTGAAACCCTCGGAAGCACAACCCTATACAAGAGGTGCCGGAGGTCAGGTTTCTAACTTAAAACCAACGCAAGTTTGGAAAGGAAGAGGAATAATTCTCGAATCCGATGCTCCAGTAATCGTTTATGGAATGGTCCGCTACCAATTTACATCAGATGGATTTCTTGCATTACCCATAAATAAGTGTGGAAATCAGTATATAATATCTTCATATCGAGAAACAGCAAATTTCATATCACAATCGTTAACTCCTTATGCAAGCGTTATTGGGATATCGGACAGCACAACAGTTACTTTTCATATTGGTGGTAATAAATCCTCAACTGTAAGAATTTCTTCTGGTGAAAAATATTTTCCCTACGACTCTGTGGTTGTTACCTTGAATAAAGGGGACTATTGGTTAATTGCATCGGAAGGTAACCAATCCGAAATAGGAGGAAGCTTTGTGGATGCAAATAAACCAGTTGCAGTTCTTTCTGGTACACACTGTTCTTATATTCCTACAGGTATTTCTGCTTGCGATTATCTTATTGAGCAAGAACTCCCAACGAACTTTTGGGGAGAAAAATATTATGTCTCAAACATAGCTGATAGAAAGAAATCATCAATTATAAGAATTTTTGCCATGGAACCTAATACAAATATTCTAAGAAACGATTCTATGGAAATAGGATATATAACAAAAAAATTCGGAATTGAGAATGAAGGATGGATCGAAACAAGAGCTAGCACCGACACCAACAGACCAGCTATGATTAGTGCTACTAAACCCATCAACGTGATGCAATATAATCAAGGATTGTCCGATGATAATGTTCCCAGCGACCCTTTCCAAATGACTGTTCTGCCGTCTTCTGCTTTTCAAAAGTACTTTGTATTTAATACTCCAGGAACTAAGGCTAGTTATGGTTTTAGGAAAAATTATCTAAACCTGATTTACAAGCCCACAGCTAACAAACAAATACCTGATAATATTGAATTAGGCGAGGTTCTGGCAAGTGGCGAAATAAAATGGACCAAAGTAAAGAATTTATCTGCTGGACTTGGAAATCCCTTTACCGAGAAAGGAACAGCAACATTATACAATAAAATTCTGCCCCTTCCTTATGATGCAATTTACCATATTAAAAGTGAAGAACCAATAATGGCTTATCTATATGGTTTCTCGGACTGGGATTCTTACGGTTATCCAGCATCTGGCTTTTTTATCGACACAACTATAAATGATGAAATTGATCCCAAAATCGAGCCGAAATCTTTAGCTTCCGGTGATGAAAATCCTAAAACGGGCACTTTTCTTGTTACAGACAAAGACGACAACGGAGACGACAACCTTGCTTTCACCTTTGTTGACCAAAAAAATACATTTAATGTCGATTATCAATTAATAAAAGATTACAACAATTATGGTAAAATATCTTCCGTTAGAATTGATTGGGAAGTAATTAACGAGTACGAACTAGCTCAAATAACCATTCACGCGATTGATAACAATGGAAATACAAATTCCCATGTTTTTAAATATGTCTCGAACAATCCAAACAAAACCTATATCGTGCTACTCAAGATCGACACACTCTACTACTTGAATAACAAATTATCGATGAAATGGATGAATAATTTAACTGAAACAATAAAGGTTTCGCTATTAAAGGACAATATCGAAACGAAAGTAATTGCAGAAACAGAAAATACAGGCAAATTTGAATTTACATTAAGCGATTTGCAATTCCAAATGGGCAAAAACTACTCCATCAGAGTGTCGGGTAGCAATTCTACGCATATTGCCGATACTTCAAATAAATTCATGATTTTGGATAGTTTAAAATCAATTAAAATAAATTATCCAAACAACAAAGCCCTAATTTTTCATCAAGCTGATAATTTAAATATCTCTTGGGTAACCCAACCAGAGAAAAAACCAGTAACAATAGATATATTGGACACTCTGGGCAATATATCTGTTTCGTTTAGTAATGCATTGAAAAACGTCTCACCTGTTATTTGGGAGATTCCAAGTTATTTCCAACCTGGGAAATATGTCGTAAAAATTTCGGGTTACAAATCTCCGCAAATAAATACCACAAGTGAGGAATTCGAAATTAAGTTTAACAAGGATTTAAACAATATCGAGTTCTTTTCCCCAACAGATACAACAATAGGGATTATTGGTTTAGACTTTCCAATTAGATACAAACCCAATTATCTATCCAATTTCGAAATGTGGTTATACAAAAACAATTCCCCATTAGTTAAGATATCGGATGATGTAGTTGGAAAGAATAAGATAATTAATAAGATTACATACCGCATAGATAGCACTCTTCTACCAAGCAACGACTATTCAATTGTTATGATAGATAAACTATACTCCTATAATAAATTAGGTGATATTAGATATCAGTCACCTCTCTTTAAATTAGTCGAACCAAATTCAGTGAAAAATGAAAAGATAATAAAGTTAATTAACCATCGAATCGAGCAGGATAGAATAGTTGTTTATTCCGGAGATAACTCGATAATTAATTCAGCAGATGTGTTCGATATAGGAGGAAAAAAGTTATTTGGGTTAAGTAAAATCGATGAAAGTGAATTCGTAATACCAAGAGCAGTTCTTATTCCTGGAGCAATATTAATTAAATTGAAGGTTCAAAATCAAGAGATGACCTACAAGTTTATTTTAATTGATTAAAGCTTATAATTTAAAAAGCCGTCCCATTAAATTAGATTGCAAGAGATAAGTCGTGAATCACATTTTAAGATAATATAATCATTTCTGATTTTTTTGCTTGTCTCCTCTTTGTAGAGGAAAGATTTTGTT
>CAYOPF010000171.1:0-3012 GCA_964405755.1 uncultured Chloroherpeton sp. | reverse complement strand
ATTTTTTTCTATCATTTCGCATGATTTAAAGAATCCATTATCTGCATTTTCCAATATGGCAAAGTTCTTAAAATCGAGCCATTCCAAAATTTCCGAAGTGGAAACCCGTGAAATGATCGGCCAAATCTATGATTCTTCCCAAGGATTACTGAACCTAACAGAACAATTGCTCACCTGGGCAAAAATTCAGTCTGGGAAAATTACTGTAAACAAAGAAAAATTTTCTTTAAATGCTTTAGCTAATATGGTAATAAATTCACTTAGTTTGCTTATTCAAAATAAAAACCTAACACTAAGTGTAAATATACCAGATAACTTAAATCTTTTTGCGGATATGAATATGGTATCCACAATTCTCCGCAACTTATTGACCAATGCAATTAAATTCTCCCATCGCAACGGGTAAATAGATTTAATTGTCGAAACCAATGAAACCGAAACTATTGTAAAAGTTGTAGATTATGGAATGGGAATGAATGAGGAAACAAGGGATAATCTTTTTAAAATCAGTAATGCCAAATCCACCGAAGGTTCGGAAGGTGAGAAGGGAACAGGATTGGGATTAATCCTGTGCAAAGAATTTGCTGAGGCAAATGGAGGAAATATCTGGGTTGAAAGTCAATTGGGTATTGGCAGTATTTTCACTTTTACAATTCCCAGATAATATAAAATAATCTAATTAATCCTTACTCCGAGATATACAGATAATTTTCGGGAAGAATATGGGTTGGACTTTCGCAGTTTGTTAATTCCCTGGAAGATGAATGCCGACGAACCTCCTCCATCTAAATTCATTGAATCGTAAAGTTGCAAATGTTTTGCTACTTTTTCTAAATCTTTTAGGCTTGCTCCATAACAACCACTTCCAGAACCAGTTCCATTAACTACTATCAAATACAGCCACTTTTTGGATTTATCGTACCCAACCATTGTTCGTGGCAATTGATGATTAATAAAACGACGATCAGAATTACCCTCCAATATTGCTTCGTTTTTATATACACCTTTTCTTGAAATTCTTGGAGTTCCCGAAACAGCGTTAAAAAAAACAACATTGCTATCAAAATTTGTTTGAAATTGTAATTGCAAAGTGTCGCCAATTCTTGGAGAATAAATACCCCCGATATATTCACCATAAGTAAATACGCAATATCCTTTGGGAACTTCAATGCTATTTTTAGTAATATTGCGAACAACAACTCTACTGGTAGAATTAACCGAAGGAGGGTCGATATATTGACAAAGAATCTTATTTGTTTGATGTTCGATCATATTCTGACGCAAGGACGCTTTATAATCTTCGATAAAGGAAAGTGTATCGAATTCTTGCTCTGTATCATCCTCGTTTAAGTAAAGAGCCTTTTCTTGCATCCAAATGAAATAGGCTGAATCCAATGCTTTCTCTGAGTTTTTTGCCTGGACGTATGGGATAGTATCTCCTGCAAAATGGTTATAAAAGCATAGTGAAATACTATCTCGCCGACGGTTAACTGATTCAATTTCGAATTGTAAGTTTGAGGATACGATTAATTTGCCTGTTATATCGTAGTTATCAATATATGGGATATTATTTTTGTCCAAAAACAGAGATGACCATTGTTTGTATCTTCGGAAAGTTATTAATTCACCATCAATCATAGATGGCCCGATTGGATAGTTACGATAAGCACTCCAAAAATTGGCATTAATCATTGTTTGTATGTTTGTTAAATTTTGATTGTCTGATAAAAAATCAACAAAATCGGCAAGTCCAGAAATATGACTTTTAGATTTGCCCACAAATACTGAATTTATTGGATTTTGTAAATCAATCTTTGTTAAATAAATATTAAACCATCTTTTACCATCACCCAACAACAAATTTTGGAATCGAATTCCTGGATTAACGATAGAGTCGGCAATTATCTTTTCCTGCTTAATTTGAATATTAACTATTTTTGGGCGGTAGCGCTTCTTTTTCTTTTTCTTTGCGCTCAAATCATTTACCGAAAATGCAATCAGAAATAAAATCAGTAAAAATAAAATAATGAATTTTTTTGAACTCGGTTTGAACATAATATATTTTTAATAAATTTGAAAATCCTAATTTTGTAAATTAAAAATTTAGTGAGAGATATGAACTACAAAACGATTATTTTCGAAAAAATTGGCAACTATGCTATAGTAAAACTGAACCGACCTGATAAGCTAAACGCTTTAAATATTGACTTATTTGCCGAGTTGGACGATGCAATCAAGCATATTGTCTTCGATCGAGATATCTATGCTTTAATCCTTACTGGATCGGGTGATAAAGCATTTGCTGCAGGTGCCGATATAATGGAATTACACAAGAGCGATGATATTAGTGGTAAGCAATTTTCCGAAACTGGTTCCAAAGTAATGTTGAGGTTGGAGCAACTAAGAATACCAGTCATTGCCGCAATTAATGGTTTTGCTTTAGGTGGTGGACTGGAATTGGCATTGTCGTGCCATATAAGATTTGCAAGCGATAAAGCTAAGATGGGCCAACCAGAGGTTAATCTGGGTATAATCCCAGGATACGGCGCCACCCAGAGGCTTCCTCGATTAGTTGGAAAGTCCAAAGCACTTGAATTAATTATATCTGCTAAAACAATTGATGCCCAAACAGCATTATCAATCGGTTTGGTTAACGAGGTTTTTCCTCACGAGCAATTGATGGATAAAACATTAGAATTTGTGAATTTGGTTCTTAGCAAGGGTCCACTGGCAGTTATGGCGGCAGTGGATTGCATTGATATGTCCGACAAATTATCTTTGGTCGAAGGATTGGCCTATGAATCCAAAGTGTTTGGTGATGTTTGTGGCACCGAGGACTTCAAAGAAGGCACTTTGGCATTTTTGGAAAAGCGACCTGCTATGTTTATCGGAAAGTAGGGTAAATTAATTGATAAATTTTATTTATAACAAGATTATTCTTCCCTTGATATTTTTTTTCTTCCGAAAATTGAAGAAGAATAATTCAAAGTTTTTAGAACGCGAAAAAGTAAT
>CAYOPF010000170.1:0-3046 GCA_964405755.1 uncultured Chloroherpeton sp. | reverse complement strand
AGTAGCCACTTGTTGAATAGATGCATCATTCATAACCACAATTCTATCCCCCATCGTCATTGCTTCCACGTGATCGTGAGTAACATAGATTGAAGTAGTGTTCAATTTCCTGTGCAATTGATAAAGTTCAAATCGCATTGTGGAACGGAGTTTTGCATCTAAATTGGACAAAGGCTCATCAAATAAAAAGATTTTGGGATTTCTCGAAATTGCCCGTCCAAGTGCAACTCTTTGCTTCTGACCACCTGATAATTGTTTTGGTTTGTGATTGAGATATTCGGACAATCCAATGAAATTGGCAATTTCGACTACTTTTTTATTTATTTCATTCTTACTAATTTTATTTACTATCAACGGAAAAGCAATATTATCGAAAACAGTTAAATGTGGATATAGTGCATAATTCTGAAATACCATTCCAATCTGCCTGTCCTTGGGCTCCATTTTGTTTATTGTAATTCCACTGTAATTAATCTCACCAGAATCTTCTTTCTCCAATCCAGCTATTATCCGTAGAAGTGTTGTTTTGCCACAGCCCGAGGGTCCAAGAAAAACGATAAATTCGTTATCTAAAATAGATAGCGATATATCATTTAAAATTTTTCTATTATTAAATGATTTAGAAATATTTTTGATTTCTAAGGGCATTAATTACCTTTGTAAGGTGTTCCTTCCAAAATCCATTTTGGTGCGGGAGTTCCCTTTAAATAATAATCAAAAAAATCTTTCATCCTAAGTGCATAATCCACTTTATTATAATATTTTCGTGGAATGTGTGGTTCTTTTTCGTATTGCAGCATAAAAACGGGTTTTCCTGCTCTTCTCAATGCCATAAACAATTCAATACCCTGCGGCCATGGAACTGCATCATCAATATCACCAAATTCTATCAATAATGGAGTTTTGACTTTTGGAGCAAAGAAAATCGGAGAATTTTGTATATAATTATCGAGAGAGTCCCACAAATTCCCACCAATTCGGCTTTGTTGTTTTTCGTATTGGAATTGTCGCACTAACCCGCTTTCCAATCGAATACCACTATATGCACTGGTCATATTTCCAACAGGAGCACCAGCGCACGCTGCTTTAAAGAAGTCTGTTTGAGTGATGATAAAGGCAGTTTGATATCCGGACCACGAATGTCCTTGCAATCCAATTGCATTTGGATCGGCAATTCCCATATCTATTAGCTTTTGGGCCCCTGCAATCAATGCATCCACCGCTGAATATCCGGGATTTCCAACTGTGTATTTTATATCGGGATAGAACATTATGTATCCATCATTCAAATATATTACTGGATTTGGTCTATGGTTTAGTGCTGGACGTTGAAATCTATGCATAAAATCCGAAAATCTATCATAGTAATGTATTATAACGGGATATTTTTTCTCGGAATCAAAGTTATCGGGCTTCATAACAAATCCTTGTAGCTCATTACCTTTCGAGTCCTTATATGAAATAAGTTCAGTCGTACCCCAAAAATATTTATTAAGCTGAGAGTTCAAGTTTGATATTTTCCAAGTTGAATCACTTTTGCGGAAAATATTTCCTTTATATTCGATATCTGGTAATTGAGAAAAACTTTCCATAGAATAAATTAATGCACTACTTCCTTTGGCTTTTTTCAGGAAGTTAACAAACCTATGAGTTTCATAAGTTAGTTTATCGGGACCTAAAATTCTAAAATCCTGATAATAAAAGTTTTGCCACTTAAGCAGCGTATTGTAACCTGTTAAAAGCACTGTATCGCGTAAATTGTATGATTCCTTGTCGGGATCCAAATTAACTATTCTGTATTGTACCTTATTTTCCCTGCCATAAGATGCAGTTAAACTTAGTCTGTTTTGAGGATAATCGCAAATGAACATCCAAATATCGTATTTATCATAAATCAGAATTCTATTACTTCCATCCAACCAACCAGCAAATCCATAACTTTGAGCTTTTTCGGGTAAATCGTTATCTTCGTCGTACATTGGAGTTTTTATTGGTTTAGTAACTGCATAAATCGAATCGGGGTTATTATAATAAATATTCCAGACACTATCTTTGTAAAAGACTGTATATGCACCATTTGGGGATAAATTTGCCTGTTCTTGTAACTCTTTTGCAATCAATTTTTTATCACCATTGCTTAAATCAATTTTATATAAGTCGAACTTATCGTAGTTCCAATTACTTGCCAATTCATAGGGACTATGGTCGTAACCAATCGTAAAATTGGGATTATCACATAATTCAACTGACTTAATTTTTAAATCAGCTATATTAACCAATTTCCTAGTATCAAGATATAATAGAGAAGAGTAGGTTCTGTCCTTTATTTTATTCCATTGTGTTTGTTCATATGTTTTTATTCGATTATCTGAGAAATGCCAGAAAACCAAATTAGAGTTATTTTGAATCGAATCTAAATTATAAAGAGTCGTATCATTAAATTTTGATTCTTTCTTCTCAGGATCATAAAGTTCAGATATTGGTTTCAATCCCACCCATAATCTTTTTCCGTCTTTGGTAAATTTAAGATTATTCTTATGATAAATTATCCAATCCTTGGGCAGATTATTACTTTCCAGAATTATCTGAGAAAGGTTTGGCATATTTGGATTCCACAACTTTAATGTCGTTTCCTTTGGAAAGCCATCATCACGAATAGTCGATACAGTATATACTAAAACTTTGGCAGAATCTGAATATGTTAAGTTAGAATAAATTGTTTTGTCCTTATTTTCGATTGTGTATTCAGGTGCAAATTCCTCGTTTAAATTGCGATAAAATAAACCATCTTTAATCCCATCAGGGTTCGATATGGAATAAAAGAAATAATTACTTAAACTATCGAATTTATAATCCAATACATTATTGATTTTTATTTCCGTACCGGACTTTATGTGCATAAAGGAAATATTAGTTCCCAGGGGTTTAAATTTTAATTTTTTATCTTTTTCGATTTCTTCGTCAACTTCATAAACCAACCATTTACTGTTTTCGGAAAAAAGCATTTTTTTTACTTTTTCATATATTTTCGATGAACCATTATCTA
>CAYOPF010000169.1:0-3100 GCA_964405755.1 uncultured Chloroherpeton sp. | reverse complement strand
AATTTTAGAAACCCATACTTCAACTTTATACTCTTTACTGTCAGCAGTGGTAGGAACAGTCCAATTTACAGGATGAGTAAAATTATAATATTGTCCGGGAGTTAAACTTAATCCTGAAATCGCTTGTGTTACCGGCGCTCCTCCATCGATTGAATAATTAAGTTCAACAGAGGTTACATTTTCGCTACCTAATGTTCTAAGAGTACCTTTAATAGGTAATTGAGCCCCCATTTTAACATAATTTGGCATATTTACTTTTGTTGCTGCAATATCGTATTTGGCTTGATTGCCAAAAATGAAACCATAGACAACAAACCCTGCAGGATCACCATTATTCAAATTAGTTGGGAATTGAATGTTGGGACTTCCTGATACCATAACACCTTTTGTTCCATCTTCGTTTTGGCATCCAACTGTTGCATTGGTTGCAGTTGGACTTGTTCCAGGAAAGTAGTAATTAAAAACTACATCAAAGTTTCCATTTTCGAATAAACGTATAGCAAATGTTTGAGTTGATGTATAGTTAATGTTCTTTTTTATTTGGAACCATTGAATAACGTGTACACGATTTGGAGCATTTCCGTAAGTCCAGTTTAGCACTGCATATCTGTATGTATTGTCGGGTTTTTGAAGAACTAAAGCATCCCAAAATCCGAATATAGCATTTTTGGGTGCATTAGGCGAAGGCAAAGTAGAATTCTCCTCAATACTTTGGGTTTGGGTTAAATCGAAAGTAATATAACCATTATCGCTAATCTTATATTTAGTGTAAGGTTTACCGTAAAAGTTGAAAGTAAATGGAATTGTTTGTTCACTAGTTAACATATTAGAAACACCAATATCGGTAGCATTGATGACAAAAGTTCCAGTTGTAGAAAAATTATAGGAATCTTTTACGCCAATATCACTCAATACAAAATAATTGGACTGAGCAAAAGATTTAGTTCCTAAAATAGTAACTAAAATTAGAACAATAAGTGTAAGTTTATGTTTCATAAAACCCTTTAATTTTATAATTGCAAATTAATGAATTCTGTTCAAATAATTATTGATGGGAATATTTTTCATTCTAAAAGATAATTTGATTATGGGAGAAAAACTATAAAAAAAGAGGTGTCTTGTATAAATAAGAAACCTCTTAGGAAATTTTTTATGAACTTATTATGATTATCTTAACTTCTGACGAATCTTCTTCTCGCTCATGCCACGTAAATAGTAGAGTTTGGCTCTGCGGACATTTGCTTTGGCGATAATTTCAATATTTTGAATAATTGGAGAAAACAAAGGGAATATCCTTTCTACTCCGACTCCATTCGAAATCTTACGCACAACGAATGTTTGGTTAATTCCACTTCCCCTTCTGCTTAAAATTATACCTTTGAAATTTTGAATTCTTTCTTTTTCGCCTTCAATAACCCTAACAGAAATATTGACAGAATCACCAGGCTCGAAATCTGGTAATTTTGTGTAGGTAGAATCTTTATCCGATCTTAGTTTTTCTACCCTTTCAATATTTTTCGATTCAATAAACTTTTGTAAATCCATCGTTTCACCTATAGATAAGAATACAAAATTACGATTTTTGTTTTAAATAACAAAATAAAATCATTTTTTTATTTCGATATTATCACAATTTCAGTTCTGCGATTTAGTTGTCGTCCAAAATTAGTATTGTTATTGGCAATGGGTTTGGATTTTCCAAAACCAACAGTTTCAATTCTGCTTGGTTCTATTCCTTTGATAATCAGGTAATCTTTCACTGCTTCAGCTCTTTTTTCGGATAACATCTGATTTGATTCCAAACCTCCTATTGCATCTGTATGTCCTTCGACAAGTATTCGCACATTTGGTTTTGCTTTTAAAAAGTCAGTAAGAATATCTAATTCTGGTATAACTGGTGGAAGTGTGTAACTTGCAACTCCAAACAACAAGTGTTCAAGAATTAATTTTCTCCCAAGCTCTATAATTGGAATTGATTTACGGGTTATTTTGTTTGTCTTGGGATCATATATTCCAATGTCGATAGAGTCAGGGACTGCACTTCGGGTCGATAAATATGTTACAAAGTATAAATTTGTAAGTTGATTTGAAAAATTATCGAGTACGGTCGAAAAGGGATATTCCAGGTCGTACCAACTTCCTCGAGCCATTCGCGATATTGTTTTATATTGTTCCAAATCCTGAGGAGTTATTGCAAATAATCTGATTTGATTCTTTTGTAAAGTGGAAATCAGAGTATTTGTTGTGTACCCTGTTCTGCCATCCCCTTGCTCTCCTGCTTGGTGGTATGGTGCATCTGTTATCATAACAGCAATTCGGGTTGCTTCTTTTCTGTAATCAATCTTTGTTGTTGTAGCCAAAGCTTCCAAAGCGTTTTCCTTCTCATCATTTCCACCGTATGCTTTTACTGTAGAAATCCAATTTAAAAAGTCGTAAACATTTTTGGTTGGTTGATAAATTTTTTCCACTTCATCGGAAAATAGAATTAATCCTAGCCGATAGTCGATGTTTCGCTTGAGTAAGCTTTTTGTAAAATTAATTATATTAAGTTTTATTGCATCGATGTACCTTTGCATTGTACCGGTTTTGTCCAGAACAAATACAAAGTCGATAGTGATTTTCTCGGCAACTGGCACTTTTTCTACCATAAGCACTTGTTTCTTTTCGCCATTCTCAAAAATAAAAACATTTTCGGGATTTAAAGAATCAAGAGGTTCTCCAATTTTGTTGAAAGCTTCAATTAATACTTTAACCTGAGGGAATTTACTTATATCTACATTCTGAATTGTTAAATCAATTTCTTTTCTAGCTGCTTCTATTTTAGCACGACTCAACACATCAAATTCTGTATCAGTTTGTGCGTAATTAATCGTAACTACTGAAAATAACAAGTTTATAATTAATAAAAGTAAGATTTTAATTTCTTTTAAGTGATTCATATAAATTTTGAAATATTAAACTTTAATAGCAACACCTCCATATACTTTTTACAAAGATATGGAGGTGCTGAAATTACATAAAATTATATAGTTAATCTTAATAATGGAGAAATCATAAAGAAATTGCGACTTTCGTACGGACGCTCGACTCTAAGTGGAGT
>CAYOPF010000168.1:0-3147 GCA_964405755.1 uncultured Chloroherpeton sp. | reverse complement strand
GCATGCTCAATACGAAATTCGTGTTTATGCCGAAGCAATTGCCAACATTATCAAGGAGTTATATCCAATTAGCTTTCAGGCCTTTTCGGACTATATCCTAAATTCTGTAACATTCTCCTATGCTGAGTTGTCTAAAATAAAAGCAATATTTGGAAAATTGAATATTGAAGAACTTGATGATAATGATCCAAATTTCTCGAAATTTGAAAAAATTGAATTACAAAAAAAGATAGAATTTATTAACAAAATTGAATAATTAAAACTGATTTAATACTATGAAAAAAATAATAATTGCTACATTCTTACTAATTTTTGCAGTTTCGCCATTGTTTTCTCAAAAAAAGAAAACCAATAAAGCAAAACCACCCAAAACCCAAGCCGAAGTTGTACAAAAGCAAGACAACACCTTGGATAGCTTGCTAAGCTTATATTTCCAAAAGAATAAATTAAACAAATTCGATGAAATCAAGACTATCGAAATCGAAGGTGAAATGGAAATAATGAACAACGTTTATGCGTATCGGTTACAATTTAAACCACCTCATTTCTTTCGTGTGAAAGAACGTTTCCAATCACAATGGATTTATCGGATTCTGAATGGCAAGGAAATGAAAGCAATCACAAAAAATGGTTTGGTGGATATCACCCAACAAGAAATAGATGTTACTTATAATTTGATATCTTATATGCGAGGTTTTTTGACAGATTACGCGAAGAATGGTTTCCAAATTACCTATCTTGGTTTGGATACAATAAGTTACATTCCCGAGAAATCTGCCGATCCAGCACGACCAGTTATCCAAATTCCAATTTCCAAAATTCCAAAGGGACTTCACCACATAATTCAGATTAGCACTCCAATGAACGAAACCAACAAGGTTTACATCAACAAAGATAATTTAAATATTACCTTATCGACCGAAAACCCCTTTATGTTTGCTAAAATTGGTCCTGTCAAGTTCGATTTGTACGAAGAAACAGACGGCTACATATTCCCAAGACGGATTGAAATTATTAGCCAGGTTTTTCCGGCAATCTTTAGAATTCAGCAAATTACCTTAAATAAAGAATTCCCTGATAGTTACTTTCAGTTAGATTCGCCCGAAAACAAATGGGTTGAAGACGAATAAGGTTCATTCATTTAATTATTTTCTTTTCTATTGAATAATTTCATTTTTTTTGCGTCTTAATTAAAACTTTTTTTTAATTTTACGAACAATAAAATTTAGACTTTAAATTGGAGTAATATAAATGTTAGTTGACATTGTTATGCCTAAAATGGGCGAATCTCTTCAGGAAGGAACAATAATTAAATGGACCAAAAAAGTTGGCGATAAGGTCGAACGTGACGAAACTATTCTGGAAATCTCTACCGACAAAGTCGATACCGAAGTGCCATCTCCTGTGGAAGGTATTATCAAATCTTTGCTTTTTGGCGAAAACGAAACTGTTGCCGTTGGTACCAAAATTGCCGAAATCGAAACTGATGCCGATGTGGCAACTCAGCCGGCAGCACCAACCGCAGATGAACAAACCAAAGTTGAATCTGCTCCGCCCACGGCAGAACAGAAAACCGAGACAGTGGAATTGTCTGGTAATTTTATTGATGTAATTATGCCTAAAATGGGCGAATCGCTCCAAGAAGGGACAATTATTAAATGGACCAAAAAAGTTGGCGACAAGGTCGAACGCGACGAAACTATTCTGGAAATCTCCACCGACAAAGTCGATACCGAAGTTCCCTCGCCAGTAGAAGGTATTCTTGCCGAAATTCTTGCTGCAGAAAATCAAACAGTTGAAGTTGGTAAAGTTATCGCAAGAATTAGTACAGGTGGTGATGTTAAAGTTGTTTCTGCTTCCCGGCAAGCTACTCCAGCGGCACAGGAACCAAAGATAACTGAAGCACCCCAACCAAAAGAAACAACAGTTGCCCCAGTTCAGGCAAACGTTGTTGGAACTACCTTCGAAATCCCCGCTCGCGATGGCGATAAATTCTATTCCCCTTTGGTTCGCGAAATTGCTACTCAAAACAAAGTTTCCTTGGAAGAATTACGCACAATCTCGGGCACAGGTTCGGATGGCCGTATTTCGAAAATGGACATTCTTAAATATATTGAAAACCGTAAAACCCAACCGGTTGCAATTGCTGCAACAACGCCGTCCGTGCAAGCTGCGCAAGTTACTTCGGCACCATCGCCAAAAGCTCCAGCTCAAGTATTTGATGGAGAAGTTAATCCAATATTCCGCTCAGCGGGCGAATTCGATGTTGTTCCGATGGACAGAGTTCGCCAGTTGATTGCAGAGCACATGACAAGAAGTAAATCCACTTCGGCCCACGTTACTAGCGTTGCCGAAGCAGATGTTACGGACATAGTTAAGTTCCGCGACAGATTCAAAGATGAGTTCTACCGCAAAGAAGGTTTTAAACTTACTTTCACTCCATTTTTTGCATTGGCGGCTGTGGAAGCTATCAAGCAATTCCCTGGCGTGAATGTGGGAGTTGATGGAAATAAAATAATTAAATTCAAACACATTAATCTGAGCATTGCCACTGCATTGGATGATGGAAATCTGATAGTTCCCGTTATCAAAAAAGCCGAAGAAATGAACATTACCGGATTGGCTCGCCAGGTTTACGACCTTGCAACAAGGGCACGGAACAAGAAGTTGAATCCCGACGATATTCAGGGAGGCACTTTCTCGGTTACCAATGTAGGCACATTTGGCACCTTGTTCGGAACGCCTGTAATTAATCAGCCACAAACAGCTATTATGGGCATTGGAGCGATACAAAAGCGTCCGGTAGTGAAAGAAATTATGGGTAACGATATGATTTTGGTTCGACACATGGCTTATGTTTCGCTAACTTACGACCATAGAGTAATCGATGGCATGTTGGCGGGTCAATGTTTGGCAGCAATAGTTAAGTCGCTCGAAAATATGAACGAAAATACAATTAAAATATAAAACTTTACATAAATTTACGAAAAGTCCGATGGCAAATAAGTCGTCGGACTTTTTTCTGATTTGTCGCTTTTATAAAAATTATTTTGGGGTACGTTGGGACAAAATCGAAAAAAAACGTTCATATGTATATGTAATTTGCAATTTTGAAAAAAGTATAAAAAAGTGCAGTTGGTTTGTAAC
>CAYOPF010000167.1:0-3272 GCA_964405755.1 uncultured Chloroherpeton sp. | reverse complement strand
GTTAATTTGTTCGATTTACAGTTGCTCAATGGTGGTATTGTGGACGTTAAGCGCGAAGGAACCAAGGTTACAAGACAGAGCCACTTAAATATTTCTGGAACTTTAGAATTTTCATCTCCTTATATTGTCAATTTGGGAGATAGTACAAATATTAATATAACTAATACAGATATAAATGCAATATTGAATTTTGCATCCGACAAATTTATACGAACTTCTCGTACTAGTGGCAGCTTAGTGCGGAGTTTTACTAATACTGGATTACCTAAAACCTACACATTTCCTATTGGTTCGTTCGAAGGTGGAAACAATTACGCAAGAGCCGAAGTAACTATCAGCTCGATGGCAGCTACCGGTCGATTGGGAGTTAGAACTTCTCCTGGTGACTATGGTGGATTCCCCGGCGGTCACGCCCGGTTATCGTCGTCTATGAATGCTGAATATCTCAAGCGTTATTGGACTATTGATTCGGTTACAAGCAATTTTAATGGCCTGGTACGATTCTATTACAATCAACCCGAAGTATATGGTTTTGAAGGTAATTACTCAAGATTAGGTCGTTGGAACCCCGTAAGAGAACAAACCGGTGGGGTTTGGACTCAGTACTTCAATCCAACAATCGATTCGCTTGCTAATTACTTCCAAACAACTGCGGGCTTCTCTTCAGCGGATTTAACAGGCGATTGGACTTTAGGCAATCTATATGCATTCCGACGAATTTTCTTTAGTCGTCAGAATGGCAATTGGAACGATCCTAATTCCTGGACATTCTCGCCGACACATTCCGGACCTGTATATGGTCCTGGTCAATGGCCCGACAATGCATTGGATTCGGCAGTTATCGGTGGTGGCAACGGTGGTGTGTTGCTTCCTCACGAAATCGTGCTCAATCTGAATGCAAATATCCAGGGTACTGCACTGGGTACTTCGCCTACTAATCGAGGAATTTTAAATACGAATTACAATGTTCTTTCTGGTCAATACTTTACAATGGGTGATTATTCTCATCTAAAGATTACTTCGCCCGATGGAATTACCACTGTTGGCAATGCCACTGGTAACATACAAACTACTGATACTCGATCATACAATACTAACTTTGGTATTTTCGAATTTAATGGGAATACCAATCAAACAATTGGAAATGGATTGCCCTCCACTGTGTGGAACCTCATTACCAACAATACAGGCCCAGCTAATAATAATATTGTTACTATTGATAAAAATATATCAATACAAAATAACCTAACAATCACCCAAGGTGCTTTGAATTTAAATACTTACACTGCAAACAATATTAATTCAGCAGGTTTATTTAGCATCAATGCCAATGCGCGATTGATGGTAGGTGGCAATAATAATCTGAGTTTGGTTATTAGCAATTATCCAACTTATAATGTGGATATAGACAGTTATATCGAGTTTAGTGGTAATTTGAATCAACAGATTGATTTGCTACCACCTAATTTAATAACAGGCTTAGGTAATGTCGATCTTACGAATAGTGGCATAAAAATTGTAGATAATCCATTGCTAATCAGGGGTAATTTAAGCAATTTTGCTCCGGCAACATTGTTGATTAATGTAGTAGATGCTTTGCAAGTACATAAAAATGTTGTAAATCATTCTGCAATAATCAACAATGGTATTTTGGAAATAGGTCAATAACTTCAGTAATTTTACTTAATTTATTTACATTCTAAGGAGTTAATTTTGTATAGGAATAAAAGTAGATTTAATTAAAATAACATAGATAAGTAGTTTTACTTAAAATTATAATGAAACAAAAGACGTTAAACTATAAAAAAACAAAAGGTGTATTTATGAAACACAATAACAAACTGAATCTAATCCTTATCGCGTTAGGATTAGTATTTTTCGTTTCTGGCTCGATAGCACAGAACTTTACAAATAACGCAGGCGGTACTTATACAGCTGCTGCTTGTGGTGCTGTAATTAAAATGAAGAGCACTGCAGGAACTTTTAATGGTGGTGCTACTCAATTAGGTACCAATGGAACAACAAACCGTATCCAAGGTATAGTCGATTGGGCAGCAACAACAAACGGACAAACTGTTCAAGGTTTGTACTATACAAACTTAGTAGTATCGGGAGCTGGTACTAAAACAATTGCTGATGGCGTTTATGTTAGTGGTGAAGGCTGTCCAACTCCATTACCAGGATACGCAGCAATTACTGGTGGAGTAGGCTACTATGCATCAGGTGGAACGAGGACGTATAACGGCATATTCCATTACGATGGTTCTGTGGCGCAAGTAATATTTGGCGAAGCAGGTGGTGCAGCTGGCTCGAACAGATACAACAACCTAGACTTGATTGGTGGTGGTGGTAAAACAAACAACGATCCAGTAATTGTTGACAATTCGTTAACAACAGCAACCGGAACTGCTTTGACTGTTGCAGATGACTTTACAGTTTTTGGAACTGGAACATCAACAATCGACGGTGGTGTTAATATCAACGGCGATGATGGCACTTCATTTACATTTGCTGGTGCTGCTGCTACAGTTAACGTGAACTCGAACATAACAGCAACAGTTGGTGCTTTGGATATCAATAATGCTGGTGGTCAGTTCAACATTTTAGCTGGGGGTTCATTAACAATCGAAACTGGTACTGCTACAACAGGTGGTCGCTTAATATTGGGTGCAAATACATATTTAGATTTAGCAAACACATTTGCTAACAATGATGCAAACCACGACAATATGATTTTTGATGTTACTTCTACTGTAGCATACACTCAGACAGCTGGCAATCAAAACATAGTATTTACAAATGATGATGATCCACAACACAACTATGGCTTGTTAGTCTTTAATGGCGGAGCACAGAAAGATGCAACAGGTGATGTTCACACACGAGGTAATGTTACAGTTGCCGGTGGTCCAGTTGTGATGGGCTTAAGTTGTGCTTCGGGTAATACTTTCTTTGCAAACGCTGTTGGCGGTAATAAAATCTCTTACGGTTCACCAAATAATGATCAATTAATCCGAGGTAATGTAACTTATAGAGGAACATTTACTACAGGAACAGAATATACATTCAATAATGCTCAAACAAGAATTGCATTATCGACTGCACCTGATGGCACAAACCCATATTTGTCATTGAACGTTCAACCAACTACACCTCCAGAGAATACAGCCGATTTTAATCCTAATTTCGATTTAAACAGGTGTGTTACAATTGATTATAGTGGAACTGCAGGCGTTATTTCTACTTTGAGAGTAGGTTATACTCCTGCTGAT
>CAYOPF010000166.1:0-3296 GCA_964405755.1 uncultured Chloroherpeton sp. | reverse complement strand
GTGAACTATAACCTGATAAGGTGAAATTGGACTTTCAATTCGTTGAGCATGTGCAGTAGTAGTTTGGAAAAGATTGATTAAAAACAATAAAAACAGTAATATTAACGTATTTAAGTTACTTAACTTATTCATTTTTTTGGAATATTTATGAATGATAATTTTTCGAACACTAATATTAACGAAATAAAAGATAAAATTGTGGATTCCGAAAGAAATAATTTTGAGAATTCAAAGAATGAAGAAAATCAAAATCCTAAACGAAATTATAATATACGATATTCTGCTGTAAAAATTTTAAATCGATACGAACGAAGCGACGCCTATCTCGATAAGCTGTTAAATGCAGAATTTAACAAAGAAATTTTCAACAAATTCGATAAAGCATTACTCACCGAAATTGTTAATGGAGTGATTAGATGGCGTGCTAAACTGGATTGGATTCTAACAGGATTTTATCATGGTGATTTCCAAAAGAACCTTAACTGGGTAAAAAATGCAATGCGGGTTGGATTGTACCAGATTTTGTATTTAACCAAAATCCCCCATCCAGTAGCAATTTACGAGGCAGTGGAAATAGTTAAAACTGTTCAAGGCGAGAAAACAGCAGGCTTAGTCAATGGTGTTTTACGCAACATTTTAAGAAATCTTGATAATATCCGCTTTCCCGAAGTAACCGATGACCCTTACTACTACTTGTCTGTGATTTACTCTTTTCCAAAATGGTTAATGAAAAAATGGGTAGATTACCACGGCAGAGAAGAAGCAGAAAAATTACTTACTGCAATGAACAAACGTCCTTTTATACCTGCTCGTATCAACCGCTTGAAATCAGATGGTACCGAATTTATCAAATTTATGGATAATCATGAAATGATTTTTAAGCCATATTCTTACCACAACGATACCTTGATGATATTCAATCCAAAAATAAATATTTTCGATACAGAATTTTTCCATAATGGCGAAATTGCAATACAAGATCCAAGTGCATCCCTGGCTGTTCATTTGGCAAGCCCAAAACCTGGGATGCGAGTTGCCGACATTTGCGCTGCTCCGGGTGGAAAATCCTTCTATATAGCACAATTAATGCAAAACGAAGGTGAAATAATTGCTATGGACAAATATCCTTCGAAATTAAAATCAATTGAAGAAGGAACCAAAAGATTGGGAATAGATATTATTAAAACTATTGCTGCAGATGCATCAGAAGTGGACTTTGACGAGCAATTTGATCTGGTTTTTGCGGATGTACCTTGCACAGGATTAGGTACAATATCCAAAAAGCCTGATATAAAATGGAAGAGAGAAAGTGAAGACATTATTAAATTATCCAAAATCCAAAGAACTATAATTGACAACGCTGCCGAACTTGTTAAACCAGGAGGAGTATTGCTTTACTCCACTTGCACAATTGAGCCAGAGGAAAATGTTCTCAACATCCAATACTTTTTGGAAAAGCATCCGGAATTTGAATTGGACCCAGCTGAAAAATATCTTCCCGAAAAAGTATGCACCGATGGAATGATGCAAACTTTCCCCCACCGCCATAGTTGTGACGGTGCTTTTGCAGCTCGTTTGATAAAAAAAATTTAATGAATGAAGTTGATTAAATCTTTTTTTAGATTGCTCATGATGTTTATTTTTTTTCTCCTATTTGTAGGTCGATTAATTGCATTTAAAACTATTGATTCGACTTATGTATTTTTCCCAAAATCATTTGTTACTAATGGTTTTCAATCTTCTATCGGAATTAGTATAACAAGATTGCCTTTACAAATTGTAGAAGAAGAAATTAACTACTCACCCACTTTAAATTTTGATTGTCGTTATAGTTTATCGGAAAGTTTCTCATTAATTGGTTCTTTTAATTCAAACTTTATCACAAATCAAATAAATATTGGTTCAATTTGGTCGAGTACTTACGATGATTTTTCCTATTATATTGGTGCTATCACGTCTGGGTGGTATTCCTTTCTTAATACCGAGTCAATTAAGCTCAATACTTATGGTATAACTATCACTCCCAGAATATCTGTTGGATATAATTTTCATAATCTTCTGGCATCAGTACAATTAGAGTCCCATCATCACATTTTTTGGAACTACCTCGAAAAAGAATACTTAGGTTCGACAAAAATTCTTGATGGAGGATTTTCAATGAATTTTATTACTGAACAACGGTTTATTAACAACTTAAATCTGGTACTAGCACTTAGATTGCATTATAACAAATTCTTTTATCAATCTTGGGTAGCCTATTCATTTTTAGATGAATATTTATTTTATCCTGAATTTTATTTTGGAATTCTGTTATGAAATATTCTCCTAAAATTATATATTATATCTTAATAATAACTTTCCTTGCTTTGTTTACTTTTTCTTGTGAACTTGATATCCTGCCAGCAAAAATTCAAATAAAAAAAATAGATGCAGAACTTAAAGGGTCAATCCCACTTAATAAAGAAATCATCAAGAAGTTCGAAGGACTATATAAAATTAGTGGCGGAAATGATATTTTTGGCGACACAGCAGTTGTAATTGCAACAAACACTAGTATTTCAATTTTTGTTAAAAAGGAACAAACGTATATTATCTTGGATGGTGTGGTAAAAGATAATCAGATTCTTTTGGTAGGTTTTTGGAGATATTCCCTAAGCAATGAATCTGGTTTTGCAAAATTATTGACAAAAAAATCTACATCTGATTCTCTGCAAAACAATTATAATCCACTTGCTATTGAATTATCCGGAGAATTAACTATACCAGGAAATGACCAAATTACCTTTATATTAGAAAAAACCTCAGATATAAAGCAAAGAGATTTTCTAATAATTGCTCATCGTGGCGGTGGACGCAATATCGACAGGTTGCCTTTTTCCGAAAACTCAAAAGAAATTTTGGAATATGCTGAAAGATTAGGAGCAAACGGAGTAGAAATTGATGTTCAAATAACAAAAGATAAAATACCTGTTTTATTCCACGATGAAAATTTAAACAAAAGACTAATCAATCAGGATTATTTTATTGGCAAAATTTCTGATTATAATTTTGTTACTTTAAGGAAATATGTAACCCTTAAGAATAATGAAGTTATACCTTCGTTGGAAGAAGCTTTAGAAACCATCATTTACAGAACGAATCTCAGATTTGTATGGTTGGATATAAAGTCACCAGAGTCCATTGATTTCGTTCTTCCAATTCAATACAAATATCAAAATTTAGCTCTTCCATTAAAAAAGGAACTAGAAATTGTTGTAGGACTTCCAAACCAAGAAATTTTCGATAGATTCCTTAAC
>CAYOPF010000165.1:361-3318 GCA_964405755.1 uncultured Chloroherpeton sp. | reverse complement strand
AAATTTGTTTGGTCATTGGGTCCAACAATGTTGTATATCCAATTGGTTCAATAGTATTTAACTGTACGAAGACGTTATTATTTCTAGTTTTGGATATTATTTGCTTAATATTTCCAACATTTTGAAAGCTATTTACAGAATTGCTTAATGAAGCATTGTTCAACTGCAGTGTTATTTGAGTTTTCGAGCTGTCGAGTTCTGTAGAATACTTGATATTTCCATCAAAATAAAATTTGATTAAACTATCCCCTATTGTATTTATTTTGTTTAATGTGGTCCTTTGTGAATATAGAATGGTGTTCGAAGCAAAAATAAAAAGAATTAGTAAACAACCCAAAATTTTCAACATTATTGGAGATAATATATTATCAAAGCGATTGGTCATAGCAAAGTATTGCCAAAAATGATTTTGAAATTTGTACCTTTTGTTGCATCTGAACTAATTGAGAATTTGGCATTGATTGCATCAAGAAAAAGCTGTACGAACGTTAAACCTATTCCTAAATGCTTCTTTGTGTCTTTAGTTGTCCACATTGCGTTGAACACGTGGGATAAATCACTTTCGTTAATACCGATACCATTATCAATTATACTTAAAGATATTTTTTTATTTTCAGTTTTTTGCAACATAATTTTTATGTTTCCAGAATTTTCAATAGAATTTATTGAATTAATAATAATACAAAATAACGCAATTTCTAAGTAATTTCTGTCAGCATTTAGAAAATAGTTTTCATTATCGGATGAGAAAGATACAGTTACTTCGGTCGTATTGCACATTGGTATGACAATATCAGTTATTTCTTTTATCAATGCTTTTAAATCAATTTTTGATGGATTAAAATCATTTGATTTTAATTCGTTGATTCTGTTTATGTATAAATTTGTAAGAGCTATGTAATCAGTAAGGATATTAATACGACGTTCGCTAAATTCATTATTAGTAATTAGAAACTGTAATTGTGCCGATATTGCTTTGGAAAAAGTTTTTAACCCCTGGTTAAGGAAGTCGCATACTCCAGATCGTGCAGCAGTATAAATTAGCTTAAAATATGTGCTTTCGTTTATTGATTTCTTGTTGGCTTGAATTGTTGTTGATTCTTGAATATAGGAGTTAACAATTATGGTTAGGGACAACTCGAAAATATTTGGTAAATTTTCTAAATCTTTGTAGTTGTGAAGCAAACTATCTGGTGCTAATGTAGCAACGAAGAATACATTAGATTGTTTGCGTTTGAGTGGGTAAATAAGCACTTTTTGGAATATTTCATTTGTTGCTAAGTCCAAATTTGGAAGGATTTGCACTGATTTTTGTTCCAGTACCCAGTCCATAATTCCATTTTCGACCAAACTGCGGATTATCGTCAGAAATATTTCCGAAGATTGTGCTGCTTTGTTCAAATCAGTAAAATCTGGATTTTCGAAAAAGAACTGACTTTCTACAAAGTGGAATGTTTCCGAGAATAATGATTGAATTAATGGTATCGTTTTGCGAAAAGACAGTTCTGATTTCGCGTGGTTTATTAATTCATTACTAATGAATACTTGTAAATCATTGGTAAAAGACTGAGTGTGTTCAATATGTTTTTTCTTTTCGGTCATAATTCTACAAACACTCCTGCTTTATTGAATTCATCAATAATTTCACTTCGTATTAAGTTTACGGTGCTCTCCACATCAAATAACTCCTCGTCATCCTGAAATAATTCGTCCGAAACATAAAGCGGTGAGGCAATTCGTTCACTATTCCACTTATAATACTCGTTGCTACGAGCAAACCATTCCGCTAAAGATACAATCGCTGTTAATGGTTGATTTATACCATCTGAATCTGATTCTGCGCTACCCCCATTGGACGGAGATAATTGGTTTACAAAACTGAAGTGAGTATGATGGTATAATAAGCTGGAAATCAATCTATCTGGAAGGTTCCACTTTTTGCCGACCCATGCTCCAATTTCGCAATGAGTTGTGTGAAGTACTGCTCTTTCTGCACCAACTAATGAAATTGACTGATTCATAGTCAACTGACGAATTTTTGCGTAATCCGTACCAAAATATTGAGCAATAATCAAAATCCCCAGGTCATGCATCAGCCCAGCAACGAATGCTTCCCCAGCCAACTTGTAATTAAGTTTTCTAGCTATCACCCTAGCTGCAGCACCGCAAAATAACGAATAAGTCCAAAAAGAATCAATATCGAAACCACTTGATTTTACTCTTTTGAATATTCTTTTAATGGATAAACCATATAAAATTTCTTTAATAGCATTTGTACCAAGCACAACAACAGCAAGTTCAACTGTTGATATTTTGCGTGTAAAACCATAAAATGGAGAGTTGGCAACTCTTAGTAACCGAGCAACAAAAGATTGGTCCTGTTCTATTAGATTTGCAATCTTTGCGGCACTCAATGTGGGATCATCCAAAGCGACTAATACTTGCGAGGCAACAGTAGGCATTGCCAAAATGTTCTGGATTGTTTGTAATTTATTTAAAATCCTGCTCTCAAACATAATCCAACTCAATCAGTTTCTTTCTCAAATCCCGAACAACTTCGGAATGAATTTGACTTATTCTGCCCTCCGAAATATTAAGTATCTGGCTAATCTGCTTTGGTGTAAGTTCCTCATAGTAAGTGAACATTAGAACTAATCTTTTCTTCCGGGGTAATTTTTGTAAATAATTATAAATAAAATCCCTTCTTTGTGTTTTTTCCATTGTTTCCAGTACGCTTTCGTCGGCTGGATCGGGAATTTCTTCTATAAAATCATTAAAATCTTCATCTTCATCATTAATTGAACGTTTTGTATCGGATAAGGAATAAAACGCATTCGAGGCATCGAGTGCTTGCATATACGATTTAAATTGATTTTCGGATAGGTTTAACTGATTACGAATTTCATCAATAGTTACCTCGCGGTTATGATGCCGAGTCAATTCTTCGCGAGTTTTAT
>CAYOPF010000165.1:0-338 GCA_964405755.1 uncultured Chloroherpeton sp. | reverse complement strand
ATATCGAGTACTTTTTTACGAGCAGTACGTGTAAGTAGGTCGAAATTTCGTAATTCATCTCGGATACTACCTTGTATTCTCGTATAAGCATAGGTTTCGAATTTACTACCATGGATTTCCTCATATTTTTCAATGGCATCTACCAATGCCATTATTCCAACAGATTTGAAATCTTCGTAGTTTATCACAATATGGTTAGGTAAAGACAATTTACTGATTATCTGGCCTATCAGTCCAATATACTCCAACACGAGTTGATTTCGGGTTTCTAAATCCCGATTTTTTAAATATTTTTTCCACAAACTTGAAACTTTTGATTCCATTGATACTTTAATATT
>CAYOPF010000164.1:0-3322 GCA_964405755.1 uncultured Chloroherpeton sp. | reverse complement strand
GTTTACAACAATTATCCATTTCCCGAAAAACCAACGGATAAACAAATTAAAGCAATAGAAGAAAAAGCACAAGCAGTTTTAGATGCAAGACTGCAATTTCCTAACAGTTCACTTGCCGACCTATACGACCCATTGACAATGCCACCAGCTTTAATAAAAGCACACAACGAGTTGGACAAGGCGGTTGACTTGGCTTACAGACCACAAGCCTTCACAACGGAGGCAAAAAGAATTGAGTTTTTATTTGAACTTTACGAAAAATATACAGCAGACTTATTTGCACAAGAGAAAACCAAAATAAGTAAGAAGAAATAAATAAACAGATATTCAGTATATAATATTTATAGGAAAAAGTGTAGTGAGATTTGTTCTGCATTCAGATGTGGCGGAGGATGAGGGATTCGAACCCCCACAGGCTTGCGCCCGGCGGTTTTCAAGACCGCTGCAATACCGTTATGCGAATCCTCCGAAAAACCGGATTACAAAATTAAGATTTTTTTTTGATTTATCAATAAATATTATTATTTTTCTATGCTTTCACTTCGGGTAAATCTTTCCAATTTGTTGTAAAATGGCTCGAGAGTAATTCCCGTTTCATTTGCCATCGACGCCGCTCTTTCATTCCTGCTGCGGCATAGTAAAGAGCCTCGCGTCCGTATTTTTTATTTACTTTGTCCATCAATTCGGTTGCTTTTATCTGATTGATCCGGTTTGGTGGATCGAACAGCGAAACCATCATATTGTTGGTTTGCACAAAATCCATCAAGAGCACACCAACCTTCTGATAGTAATATCCATCGCGAAAAATTTTCTTTAACGCTTGATTCGCAAAAGGCAATAATTCGTTTGTTCCATTCATCGGATAGGGCAAGTGAACTTCTGCGGAATTGTAGTACTGCGGTGAGTTTTTGAATGGATTAGTGCGGATAAACACATGGATAATTTGGCAGGCAGATCCTTGCGAACGAATCTTTTCGGATGCACGGGCCACAAAATAGGATACGGCTTCTTTCACCTCGTCAAACTTGGTAAGGTATTCACCAAATGAACGCGACGAAACGATGGACTTTTTGGCGGGTGGGTTGTGTTCCAAATCGATACAAGGAATGCGGTTAAGTTCCATAACGGTTCGCAATCCAACGACTGTCATCCGCTTTTTAATCCATTTTTGGTCGGCTCGGGCCAAATCCAATCCAGTATGGATGTTGTTGCGATGCAACAATGCCGAGTATTGCCGTCCCACTCCCCAAATGTCCTCGACCTCGATCATACCTAAAAAGGGCTCTAAGTTATCAAAATCAAAAAGGTTTAGCACTCCATCGTATTCCTTTTTCTTTTTAGCAAGCCTGTTTGCCAACTTTGCCAATGTTTTTGTGGGTGCCATTCCTACCGAAACAGGCAAGCCAAGCCACTTCTTTATTGTTGTGCGTATCTTCCTCAAATATTCAGTTTGATTAGAGATTTCAATACCTGTTAAATTCAAAAATGCTTCGTCGATGGAATAAATCTCTACTTCGGGCGAAAACTTCTCGAGAGTGGTCATTACGCGTGCCGACAGGTCGCCATAAAGTGTGTAATTGGATGAAAAAACCGAAACTTTATTCTTCTTGAGAATTAGCTCGACTTTGAAAAATGGGTCTCCCATTTTAATTCCCAGATCTTTGGCTTCCTCGCTACGGGCGATAATCACCCCATCATTGTTCGACAACACAACGATGGGGCGACCATTCAACTTGGGATTGAACACTCGTTCGCACGACGCATAAAAGTTATTGCAATCCACCAATGCGATTTTGTTTGGCTTTTTCACTGCTCGGATAAAACAAATTTTGGTAAATTCCAAGTTTCAAAATTATTTACTTTTGCTATATATTCAATCAATTTGTTAATTGTTTGTTCCACCAAGAATCTATCGCCTAAAATCACTTCGCGTCGGACTTTGAAATGGGTAACCGATGCCGCATACGAACCCGAATCCATTTCGGTGGTCAATGTTTCGGAAAGCAAAGCTTTGGAAATTTCGCCATTGGCTAATTTTATTAGTTGCAAATATAAATCCACCGATTTGGATTGTCCTATATCTTTAATGTCGATATTCACATCCGAGGGGGTTGCAATTGTTTGGGAATTTACCAGTTCATTAAGTCGTTGGCTTAAATTTGCAAGTTCTTCGGGCGAGGGTGGATAAGTGTATTGACCTATCACAAGCGGCATTCCATATTTTTCGAGGAAATTAATCCAAAACCGAAAGCCCATATTCTTCAAGGTGGTTGCCCAATAACATTTGCTCAAAAGTGCTTCTCCATATGGATTATCGTATTTGGGATTGTGGCGGGGAACGAGAAATTTGTTCTGTGGTAAAATTTCCCCTTGTGGATTGCTCCTGCTGCGAAATCGTAAATTGTTTTCGTTATCAAAGTAGAACCATTCAATAGGTTTGGAATCAATTTTAGCAACATTCAAATTCCCCTCAGTGCCCTCTTCCCAAATTATTTCCAACACTTGCAAACCAAAGAATACAGCATCTAAAATATTGGAAATCAAGTCTAAAATATCTATTTTTTCGAAATTTTGATGTATAAGTCGATTTAAATTCTCGTTTGTACAATCGATTATGTCTCGAACCATCGACATTGTGCCGGTTTTTCGAGACTGGATGCAACTATGGACGTGTGGGTCGTTGCGAACTTCGTCGAGTGTGCGGAGGTATTCGTTGTTTGTAACGGATAGTTTAGCAATGCTGGGCAGTATTCCTATTGTTCGATGAATGGAATAAAAATTATCGCGTGTTATCAATTCGTTTGTCAAATAATTTGTGTTATTAATTCCTATCATAATTTATTTTCCTAAAATTAAACCTAAAATAATTCCACCACCAAAAGCAGTGGCTAATTCGTACCAGTTTCGTTCTTGTTTTGTTCTTTCGATAGTAATGCGAGGTAATCTTATACTGTCGTTACTTGTCCGAATGTTAATTGACATTAAATTCTCCGGAAATTGATATTGGGCAAAAATAGTATCCCGCAATAAAATTGTATCAAGTCGTGCTATGAATGGTTGAGTTTGGATAATTGTATCGCGAACGTATTGAATTTTCGGCTTGGCTTCGACAATTTTAATTTCCTTTTGAGGAATAATCCTGATAATCGTATCTATTTTATGAACAACCAGATTTTGTTTATTATTTATATTATTTTGTGTTATAAAATAAATAATAGCGACAACAATCAAAGTAAGCAGTATTATTGAAATTGCCTTCATCATGCACCTCTAAAGCCGACTAAACCACGAATTTTCAGACGACGAACTGGATTATAGATAT
>CAYOPF010000163.1:0-3398 GCA_964405755.1 uncultured Chloroherpeton sp. | reverse complement strand
ATTTTGGCACCAACCACTTCCCAAAGTTTGACATTAGCTGCATCATTTATGTGTATAGCTGCGTTCTGACCTTTAACCAAAAACATCATGTCCCATTGTTTCCAATCTGCTGAGGACATTTGGTCGTTTACTAAGTTGTACCATACGATATTTGCGTAACTTTTGCCCTGAATAACTTTGATTTCTGCAGCATTCGTACTAACAACGAAAGCAATTACTAAGATAATTGCGAGTAATTTTGTATAGAATTTCATTTTTTTACCTATTATTTATATTTAATTTAACAAATTATTTTATGCAAATTAACAAAAATTAAGCAATTAGCAAAATAGTCAAAATCAAAAGTTCGATTTGACTAAAAAATGAATAAATTAATTTCTTATAGTAACTATTTCGATTTTATTGATTTATAGATGTAGTAAATTAATGGTACCAGTATTATTAGTGAAGCTACAGGAATAATAGTCGGACCAATTTGGAATGTATTGGATTTAGCTCCATCAATTGTCATTATAGAGATAAAACCAAATAAAACTACAATACCTAATTTTAGTGCCCGAATCATTTTTGTAGATATAGAATATTGTCGTTCGGCATTTTCTTGGGTTATATCGACTAAATAGTTGAAGATATGAGGAAATCTGTTTAAGATAGTCAGCCCAATGTATGCAATTGAAGCAGTTAAAGGCAATATCATCAATGTCCATTTACTTCCGTAGCCATCCACTTCTCCTTTGTAATTGAAATGAGTTGGAATTATATCAGGCAATTCATTGAAACTAAACAATACTTTAACCCAAAGTAAAACCAACAACAACCAGCCAAGGCTTTCGAGAAAATTATCGAAATTTGTTTTCACCAACTTTATTCTTGGTCTGTTTTTTAACTCATTGAAGTTCATATAGCTTCTTGTAAACTCCATTTGTGGAAATTAACTCTGAGTGACTACCTTTTTCGACAATTTTACCGTTTTGCAATACATATATGACGTCTGCATCAACAATTGTTGATAAGCGATGGGCAACCAAAACTGCAGTTTTATCTTTTAATATCTCGTTAATAGCATTCTGAACTATTTTCTCAGATTCATTATCCAGCGCCGAGGTTGCCTCGTCGAAAATCAGAATTTCGGGGTTACTAAGTAAAGCTCTGGCAATTGCAATACGCTGTCGCTCGCCTCCCGACAACTGAACTCCTCTGTCCCCAATTTCAGTTTTGTACTTCTTTTCTAACTTATGAATAAAACCATCAGCATTTGCCATTTTTGCAGCTTGTTGTACTTGTTCCAATGTATATTCATTTCGACCAAAACGAATATTATTCTCGATTGAATCGTTGAACAACACTGTCTCTTGCGAAACTATTCCAAATAACTTACGGTATGTTTCCAAGTCGAATTCTTTGATATTTTTCCCATCGAGCAGTATTGAGCCTATATTAGGGTCATAAAAGCGAATTAGTAAATCCAAAATAGTGGATTTACCACTACCACTCGATCCTACAAAGGCAATTTTTTTTCCTTTAATTAGTTCAAAATTTATATTATCAAGAACAGCATCTTTGTCGTAAGCAAAATTAATTGAATTAAATTCTATCGATTTTTGAAAATTGGTTTCTTGAACTTGACCCGATTTTATTGTTTCCTCATAATCGAGGATTTCAAATAACTTTTCGGCAGCAACTTTTCCTCGTGGGAACTGAGTAAAGCTATGGACAACTGTAGTTATCGGGGACATAATTGAGAACAATGAAAACAAAAACAACATTAAATCATCACTAGAAAGTTGTTTGTTTACCACCTGCATGCCACCAAAATACAAAACAAAAGTTAATGCCGCAATAGCGAATACTTCGTTGAATGATGGCACTAAAGTCATTATTTTCCTGTGTTTTACTGATGATGTCAAAAAATTCAGAGTATCAGTAAAGAATTTTTTAATAATATGGTTTTCGGCTGAATAGGCTTTAACAATTCTAATTCCATAAAATGACTCTTGCATTGTTGTTGTATAGTCACTCATTGCTAATTGCATCCTGTTTGCATATCTGGTGAGATATTTCCGCGATATCCTCAGTAATATTACGCTAACAAAAGCTGTTGCCGAAGAAATCAAGGTTAATTCCAATGATATAGACAATAATAAAATTGCAAACAAAATTACCTGTATACCTTCTCTTAATATCGTCGAAAAGGCAGAGATGGATGCTGAAGATAATGCTGTTGTTTCGTTTGCAATAAGAGAAATCAAGTTGCCTTGTTTTTGATGTGAAAAATATCCAATAGAGAGATTCATTAACTTGGAAAACACTTTATCGCGAATCGATTTTACAATTCCTTCCTCAAATTTGGCAGTAGTAATCGAAGCTATATATTTAAAAACATTTTTTAATATAAAAGCTATGATAATAATGAAACTTAAATTAAGCAAGCTGTTAGCAATTCCACCAGGAGATATCACCAATTTGGATATTGTGGCATAGAAGTTATTTTTTAGATTATCTAAAAAAAAAACGCTTTGGGCTACTTCTTGTGTCTGAGTATCAAAAATTATTTGAAATACAGGTTTGATTAATGCAATTGTAAAGGTATTGAGCGCCGAAAAAATAGTATTCATTAATATTGCAAACAAAATCAAACCAATAAATGGTTTGATAAAAACAAAAATTTTAGAATTAATATTTTTAGGTGTTTTCTTCATCCAACTATCAAAAACTACTTATTCTTTTTTTCTTCTTGGCCTTTTTTCTGGTTTGGAACTTTTTTCTGAACGGCGTCCACGGTTAGAACCTCGGTCACTGCTGCTACTTCTTCTTGACGGGGAGCGATCATCGTAGCTCCTTCTTTCTCGTCTGTCTCTCGATTCAAAATTGTCAGTTCTATCTGTCCGTTCCCTTTTTTCCTCGAAATTCTTTTCCTGATTAGCTCCAACATCTTCTTGTCTTCTAGGTCGTTCTTCGAACCTACCTCGCGAGCCTCTGTTGTTATCTTTATTGAAATTATCTCTTTTATTGCGATCATCTTTTCCGTAATCACTGCCTCTTCGCCTATCATCCCTGCGGAAATCATCGTTTCTACTTCTTCCGCTATCTCTCGAATCATCGGATCTTCTGAAACCACCACCCTCTTCTTCTCGTCTTGGACGATCATCTTTGCGGTATTCATCATTTCTCTTACGATATCCATCCCTGAAATTGTCGCTTCTTCTTTCATTCCCACCTCTGTTACTATCGCTGCGTCTGCTGCTACTCTGTCGGTCATCGTCTCTTCTGTATCTGTCACGCGAGTCTTCCCGACGACCTTCACCTCTGCGATCGTCACCTCTGCGGTCGTCGCTTCTTCTGTTGTCATCTCTTCTAAATCTGTCACGTGAGTCTTCCCGACGACCTTCACTTCTGCG
>CAYOPF010000162.1:0-3433 GCA_964405755.1 uncultured Chloroherpeton sp. | reverse complement strand
GCTCCAACTTTAGCTTTGAATCCAGATTTAGATGGCATACTGAACGATGAAGAACCAAACAGTGCTGCTTGGCAGTCAGCAACAAAATATCGCTGGGTATTGGATATTGATGCGTTTGGTCAGTATAAACTCGACAATACCATCGACGTTACCGGTGCAAAAGACTTAGCTCAAAACACAATGGAACCTGCTGAATTGGAAGATGTTAAAGTTGACCAAGTATTGCCATTTGTTTCAAGCTTAACAACAGGTCAGAATTTATACAACAAGTTCGATGACGGAGATAATACAACATTTACTGTAGTATTTAGCGAAGATATGGAAGATGATAACTTCCCAACATTTGGATTTTATCAATATAACAGTGAGCAAGAGTTATGGTCTTCAGTAGACCTTGATGATGTATTTTCATATTCTTTTGGATTAAGTAGTTACACAAGCACAACTACATTTGAAGGTATTTATGGAGTTACTGACGACAATACAACAGAAGAATATGACAACTACTTAAGTTACGTGAATGGTGCTACCGACTTAGCTGGTAACCCTGCAGCACAAGCCTATGACGATAACACTTTCGACGTGGATATGAAAGCACCAGAAATGAACTATGTCGGAATATATGCTGAAAATTGCCCATATTATGACAGAGCAAATGAAGGCCAAATTGTTTATATTTACTATGATGCACACGAATACTTGGACGATCCGTCAAATATTTCAATAACAAGTGACGGTGATCCAATTAACGGCGAACTTGATTTTGAAACTTTGGAATCTTACCAAGAAGTATATTATAATGTAAACGAAGACGATAGCGAAGGTTTGGTTGAATTCAGCATTACTGTGAACGATATGTATGGCAACTCAACTACAATTACAAATATCGACATTAATAATGAACAGGGCGATGACCAGGTTATAGTCGATATGACACCTCCAACAGTTGAAATAAGCGTAATACCTTATACTGGGGGAGATGTTAAAATGCCACAATTCTTACCAAACGGTTATTCAATTAACGAAGCAACGCAATATATTGAAATCAGAGCAACATTTAGCGAAGCAATGAAGCATAATGATTGTGATGGTAATTTATTAGCTCCTGTGCTTAATTATAGCGAGGGATTAGGTATGACATTCGATGTATTGGAAAATTCAGGCTGGATTTATGATGAAGACGAAGATCAAACCTATTATTATTGGACATTTGAAATAGACGATGCTGATGTAGTAAGTTCAACAGAATGGATTTCAGTTGGCGATACCTACGACGAAGCAGGCAACTTGCTCAATCCAAATCCAGCAGAATTGGACAACGTAAAAGTCGACCAAGTGGCACCGCAAATTGTTAGTGCAACTTTATACTCTAACAATGCCAACCCATTGTTTGCAAAGAATGGCGACAGAATATATCTCGATGTAGTAGGAGATGAAAATTTGGCTGGTCCAGCTTCAACTGCTGATTTCTATTCAAATGGTAATTTCTTGAATAATACTTATAATGGTTTATATCCAGAAGATAATACATTCCAAAGAAGCGCACTTGTTGTTGCTGGTGGTAATCCTGTTGATCCAACTGGTGATGTAACAACCATCATCACACTTTGTGATTTGGCAGGTAACACAACAGCATACATTGAACAAGAAACTACTGGAAGCGTAAGAATAGATATAACTAATCCAGTAATTGCTTTCACATCCCCAGCAACTGATGCATGTGTAAAAACAGCAGATGTAATAGGATATTCATTAACAGAAACGAATCGTAATTTTGCTGCAGCTGGAACCGAAGTAAGAATTAACGGTGGTTCATGGATGCGTCAAGATGACGATAACGATAACGACTTTACATTCTTCGATATGCTAACACAATTCTCCAACTTGTCGGATGGATCATTTACAATGGAAATGAGGAACATCGACTTAGCTGGAAATACATCTGCAGTTGCATCCCGTACATTTGTCAAGGATGAAACTGATCCTTATATTGTATCCATTAACCGAGGTAATGTAACATTAGGTGATAATACCGCAAAGATAACAACAGATCCAAGTGTAACATTTACAGTTACATTTAGCGAACCTGTTTCGAACTTTACTAGTGGCGACGTAGAATTATACAAACCAACTGGTACAGTTAACAATCCTGATATCGTTATTACTGGTGGTAACACAGTTTATACTGTAACATTAGGTAGCGTTACTCCAATTACTGGTGACGGTCCTTTGGGTATAACAGTCAACACATCAGATATCGTAGATTGTGCAAACAATGCATTAACCGAACCAGAAACCAGCGCAACATTCACAATCGACAATACACTTCCAACTGTAAGCGATGTGGAAAGCAATTGCCATAATGACCCAATTAATGGTTACACATTCAACCAGGCAGCTCGCGTTACATTTAGCGAAGGTGTTTACGCCAACAGTAACGCAAGTGGTGCATTGGTAGCAGGCGATTTGAACATTACAGCAAATGGTGGCAACGCAACTTTACAAAGCTGGGGATTATTATCGCACACAGCTGGCAATACACAATTGAACTTAACAACAAGTTGGAATGGTACAGTATTAGGTAGCGAGCAATTACGTGCAGATGCATTTAACGGAACATCAATTTACGACCAGGCAGGTAATGCTTTGGCTGTTCAAGGTGCAAACGTTGGCGGACCAAATCCACCAAAGAACTGGGATTATGCAAAAGTACAAATCGCAATCCTAACCGAACCAGAAAATCAATCCACTTGTGAAACAGGCAGTGTTCAATTCACAACATCTGCTCAAGGTGGTCTGTCGGTAGCATATCAGTGGCAATACTTTGATGGTATCGATTGGGTGAATTTATCCAATGGACCGTTGAACGGAGCAACATTTAGCAATGTAACAACATCGCAAATGACGGTAACCAATCCAAATTCAACAAATTGGAATGGCAAGCAATTCCAATGCTTTATTACCAACGATTGTGAAAGCAAGGAAACAAATACTGCAACATTAACAGTAAATCCAGATACTTATATTGCTGAAGATCCGGCTGACACAGAAGCATGCTTCGCTGCAGTTGATAATGACTTGACAGTAACAGCTGGCGGTCATCCACCAATCACTTATCAATGGCAATATAGTGCTGATGGTATCAATGGTTGGGCTAATGTAGTGAACGGTACGCCGGCCAATGCAACATATTCAGGTGCAACATTAGCAACATTGAATATCCAAGGTAATATAGCAGTAGGTACTTACTACTATCGCGTTGAAGTTGGCAGTGAATGCGGTGATGATGTAACTTCAGAAGTAGCATCATTAACAGTTAATCCATTGCCAAATGCTGGCTTAACAGTAGGCGGAACCACTACAATATGCCAAGGTTCATCAACAAATATTACAGTAGCATTGTCTCAGGTTGGTGTTAATTACCAATTGAGAA
>CAYOPF010000161.1:0-3496 GCA_964405755.1 uncultured Chloroherpeton sp. | reverse complement strand
TGAATGGTTAATATGTAAACGCCTGAGGGAACACTGCTGCAATCCCAGCGGATTAAACAGCTATAGTCATTTTCGGGAATTATAGTAACATTTTCCCGACCAGATACTCGGTTGCCATAAACATCATAAACAACTATTTCTGCTTTTTCTATGTCGTTATGGGTATCCCACCAGACTTTTGCCTGAACGTAATCCTTGGCAGGATTTGGATATGCTACCGATGCCCATAGATAATCTGGTTTTACATTGATTTGGGAATCGTCCACACTAACTACCAAATTCTTCAAATTATATCTATGTAGTCCCACGGATGTAGCAGCATATAAATAATCACCAAACACCTTTATTTTACTAAGTGAATAGCCCGCCAAACCATTATTCAACGGATACCAATTTGCTCCTTCATTCGAGGAATAATATACACAACCGTGCCAATGTGTAGCTGCAAATACATAATCTCTATAACTTGCTAAACTCACTGATGCTAAGGAATCTGGATAACCATTTTTTCGCTTCTCCCAAGTATTACCAAAATCTGTTGATACAAAAATCCCTTCACCATTAATTGGAAATGATTTGGACATAGTAGATACATATTGAGTTGTAGCATATAACTTCTGATTGAATAACTTTATATCGTAAACTGATACCTCGGGATATTTCGAACCCAAATTTAGATTTTCCCATGTTATTCCCTTGTCTGATGATCTAAATATACCTTTAGAGGAGCCTATAAACCAATAATCTTTTGTAATTAATACCGATATAATCTTATTTGTAAAATTTTCAGGTGTCTGCTTTATCCAATTCTTACCTTGGTTTGTGGATAAGAATAGTCCAGCATTAGTACCTATATATACAATACCTTCATCATCAATTTCAATTGCATTTATATATAAATTAGTTATCGATATTAATTCTTTAGAATAGTCAAAAGATTCTCCTGCATCATTTGAAAAAACTAAAATATTTGAAGTTGTTACTGTATATATATCATCACCATTTTTAGCAATTAATTTTGCTGTTTGATAAGCTACTTTTGGATATAACTTTAACCAATTATCACTTTCTAATGATTTATATCCTATAAAAATATCATTTGAAGCATATATTGTATCGTTATCGACTATAAAATCATATACATATCCACTATTAAGTGTATCTTTTATCAATTGTGTTTTTTCGGTTAAAAATTTATCAGTTTCGAACAATCCATAATAAGAGCTTATTATCAATTTATTATTTACAACTTGTACTTCTTGTGGGACATCAAGTGTAAATAAAGTATCGTTTATCCAACTTTCTCCGTTATCAGTACTATATACTAAGGTAGTATATGAAGGATAATAATTACCATAAGGGCGTGGTGGATTGGTGATAGCATAAATTACTCCATCATATTCGGTCATTTTGTGTATTTCATAATCGTAATCATAATATTCGTTCTTAAAGCGTAATCCAATACTTTTTCTTATCCATGTAATACCTTCATCGGTAGATTTATAAACACCTGTCGATGTCCCAATGAATAGTTCGTTATCCTTTACTAAAATACAGTTTACGTAACTTTTCCATAAATCGCTTGATGTATCTACGATTGAAATCATTTGCTTTGATAATGTATCATATATGAATATGTTTGGTCTTTTATAACCTTGATCGATTGAGGCTTGTAATATTTCAGTTCCCAAGTAAATTTTACCTTTGTATTCTATTATTGTTTTTATAGTATTTTGAATTTTTGAATATAAAGTATTATCAATTATTTCATTCCACTTATCATTATTTTTATTGTATTTCAATGTTTTTCTTCTGACTTGATTATCAATCATAATAAAGATATGAGCATAAATATTATTATCAAATTTCGTAATAAAACGAACATTATTAAGTTGATAAGCAAAATTCTCTTCTTTCCATGTTTTCCCGTTGTCCGTTGATTTTAAAAATTCATAGTATGGATATGAAATAAATAACTTTTCTTGTTGTATAAAAATGATTGAATCTATCTTTATTATATTCTTAATATATAAAAATGATAATGTATCATTATATTTAATTTCTATCCAGTTTTTACCAAAGTCGGTAGATTTAAATAATTTTTCGTATAATCCAATAAAAATAGTACCTTTATCAATTTCAATTGCAGAGATGCTTCGCATTATGCTTGGTCCTTTAATAAATTCCCAACTATTCGAATAAGATATGTTATTAATTAGCAATAATAATATTAAAATTTGTAAAATCTTTTTCATATTTACTCCTTATTTATGTTTATAATTCACACTCCAATTTTTCAATTGGGGCTTGGCTGTTATTCGATTATTGGACAAGGTTCTGCCCAGCATGTTATTGGGTCATAACACTCAATACAATTACTTTCAAGTTGTGTCCTCAATTCTTCTATCTCTATCAATTGTCCGCTGGTCCAGCAGAAAAATTTTGACCATGTACAATAACATTCACATCCTGCAGCTTTAACTTGTACATACTCTAATGGGTCATCATTAATTACAAAGTAATCCCATTTCCAGCATTTAGGGTATGAATATTTTACTTCTACTGGAGGGTTGATGCCACATGGTGGCCATCCATTTCCACAATTATTGATAAAATTAGCTAACCAAAATGGATTTTGCGTTAAATTCATTATTGCATCTGTTACTACTAATTGGCTACACTGACAGTTTTCGTCAAGTGGTCGCATTGCATGTATCATTATATCAGTAATTATTGATCCTGGATATGTTCCAACTTGACATTTGATACATAAGAAAATCTGATATTCGCAAGTAATTCCATTCTCAGTTACTGGTATATTGTATGTTTGCATCATAAAGCCCGGAGGGCAATTATTTGGTATTTGGGCTATTGTTAAAGAATACATCCCGATAAAAATGAACAGCATTGCAGTAAATAATTTTAATTTTTTCATTTTTATTTTTCCTTATAATGTTTTACAATTTTTTATTCTATTTTTCCCTCCCACTCTTAGCGCCAGTGAGGGATAACTGTTTGTGGCAACATCGCTAAATGCAAAAACGCTACAAAGCAGAGCCAAATTACCACCGCTGGCTATTGCCTTGTAGCAGTTACGCAATGAATTTCCACTCGCTGTTGTATACAAATATTTTTTCTCGACAATATTTATTTGAACAAAATGTTTTTTCTTTCTTTGGATAATTTGAATTAATCGTAGTTTCGGTACAATAAAAATACATTTTAAGCGTCCCCATAAAGCCATAAAGTCATAAATCCCATCCTATGCCCTTTTCAGAACTTCTTCCTTTTTCTCTATTTATTCCTGCCCATATCATTTTAAAAAGTATTTAACACTTTTTGCTATTTAACATATTTCTAAAATATATAAACAAGTGAAATTGCATTTTGTTACAAAAAATATATAAATAATATGATAAATCATTTATATCTACACATCTGATGACTTCAAGACATCGGATGTGTGTGTGCAAAGAAGATTCTTTGCCAGGTGGGG
>CAYOPF010000160.1:0-3662 GCA_964405755.1 uncultured Chloroherpeton sp. | reverse complement strand
AAATAAGCAAATTGTGTTTTATGCCACTTTGCTTAACTTTTTGATCGTTATTGCTTCCAGCACTAACCTTTTAATGAATTTTGCCAATATAAAAGAATTTTATTTATACCTTGGTGGATATACATCGCTATTTGATATTTTCTTCTCAATTGCAGGAATAATGACGCTTTTTGCTACTAAGCAATATTTGGAAAAAGAAAACTACAATCTAAAGGAATTTTATTCTTTATTAAATTTTGCATTCCTGGGAATGATGATAATAAACCACTCTGCAAATCTGTTGCTGCTTTTCTTGGGAATTGAATTGATGTCGATATCATTTTTTGTTTTATCGGGATTTATCCGAACTAAAATGTCTGCAATCGAAGCCTCGCTCAAGTATTTTCTTTTAGGTGCTTTTGCAACTGGATTTTTGGTTTACGGTATGGCAATGGTTTATGGAGCAACCGGAAGCATTGAATATACAATAATAGCACGCAAATTATTAACATCGCAATTCGATGCAACTTATCTTGCAATCGGTTTGGGATTGATGTTCGTTGGTTTAGCCTTCAAATCATCAGTATTTCCGTTCCACAACTGGGCACCCGATGTTTACACAGGTGCACCAACAGTTGTAACATCGTTTATGAGCACTGCTGGTAAAGCTGCTTCTTTTATTGCTTTTATTTTGATAACTAAACATATTTTCCTGCCTAACGAAAGATTGGAAGCAATGGCAACCACAAGCTGGGGCATGATTACAGAACAATCTCGGTTTATTATAGCAATACTGTCGTCGGCAACTATGCTTATTGGAAATATTACTGCGTTGGTGCAAAAGAATGTTAAGCGTATGCTTGCTTATTCATCAGTAGCACATGCAGGATATATTTTGATGGGCGTTGTAAGCAACAATGTTGACGGTTGGGTAGGAATTGCATACTATTCTGCTGCATACATCTTAATGCAAATTGGGGCGTTTGTGGTCGTATCTTTAATCGAGAAGCAAGACGACAATCGTTTGAATTTGGAAGATTACAATGGATTGAGTAAATCCAATCCTTTTTTGGCTGCCGCAATGGGATTATTTATGTTCTCATTGGTCGGTTTGCCTCCGTTTGGTGGATTTATCGGAAAATACTACTTGTTCCTCTCTGCAATAGAATCGAGTTATTTGTGGTTAACCATTGTTGCGGTTATTGCATCTTTGATTTCGGTATATTTCTATATTGGCTTGATAATCAATATGTATTTCCGCGAGCAAACCCAACCAGTAGAAAAAATAAAGTTGGGTATAGCAAATATTTCAATAATTATAGCAATAATCGGAATTTTACTATTAGGCATATTGCCTGATGTATTGTTGCCAACTGCTACAAGTGTTTTCATAAATTTTTAATTGATTAATTAAATAAGCAAAAGAGGATAAGATGGGAATGATTAAAGAATTTAAAGAATTTGCAGTTCGAGGTAATTTGATTGAACTTGCCGTTGCTTTTGTCATGGGTCTTGCATTTGGCAAAGTAACTAATGCTTTTATTGATGGGATTGTTATGCCTATAGTTGGCAAACTTACTAGTGGAGTAGATTTCAAATCCTTGAAGATAGTATTAACCGAAGCAACTTTAGATGCAACTGGTAAAATAGTATCGCCAGAAACAGCCATTAAATATGGTGAATTTATAACAGTATCCATTGATTTTATTTTGGTTGCATGGTTTATGTTTTTACTTGTTAAATTTGCAAACAAATATGCAAAAAAAGAAGAACAACCACAAAGTTAGATCATTTTAATAAATAAAGTATAAAATCAAAATGTCCGAAGCTTTTGAAAGATTCGGACATTTTTTTTCAGGATATTAATATCGACAAAATTTAGTACTTATCAACTAATAATCACTGACAAGATTATAGTTGAACCACTGTAACACCGGAACCACCCTCGACCAAATCGCCATCTCGAAACGATACAACTGATTGATGAAATTTTAAATATTCCTGAATTGCCAATCGTAAAGCACCGGTGCCTTTTCCATGGATTATCGTAACCATGTTGATATTACCTAAAATTGCTTCGGAAATGAACTCATCAACTTTTCGGAGTGCCAGTTCTACTCTCTCGCCGCGAATATCTAATCGAGAACTTGCGTCGAATTTGATGTTGGAAACATAACCACTGCTAGTAATTATTTTATTTTTTTCTGCTTCATCTTCGGTTGCGAGCTCCAATAAATTGGTTTTCAATTTGAATTTAATACCATTGATTTCCACTGTGGCTACTTTTTTTTGTTTGTCCAACTCAACAATTTTTCCATAAGAATTATTGTCAGGATAATAAACATAACTATCTACATCGAATTCTTCGCTTTTATTGTCATTCTTAATTTTCCTACTTTGCTTCACTTCAGGTATGTCTAATATTTCTTGTTTCTTTTGTTCAAATTCCAGCTTAATTTCTTTTGGAGATTTATTTTGTTCACGAACTTCCCTGATAGTATTTTCGATTAGGGCAGTGGATTTTTCGAAGACCTTCAATGCTTCTTCACGTGCATTTGCCAATAATTCTGTTTTCCGTTTCTTAAATTCCTCCGATTTGGTTTGATATTCCTTCAGAATAGCCTCGGCTTTCACTTTTTGGGTTTGTGCTTTGTTCAAATCCTGCAAAGCTTTACGTTGGTATTCCTGGAGTAATTTAATACCTTTTTCCAGCTCGCTGGATTTTCGGTCTAAGTATTTTCTTGCTCTGCCTAAAACGTGCTCGGGCAAACCTATGTTTTTGGCTAACGAGAATGCATAACTATTTCCGGGAATGCCCACCAAAAATCTATATGTTGGTTTTAGGTTTCTTTCGTCAAATTCTAACGATGCATTTTCGATTTCTTCGCGGTTAAGAGCAAATGTTTTAAGGGATGATTGGTGAGTAGTGGTTAAATAAAACAACTTCATTTCCGAAAATGTTTCCAAAATGCCCGAAGCTATTGCGGCACCTTCGATGGGGTCGGTTCCGGAACCAATCTCATCCACCAACACAATAGAATCCGAAAAAGATTCCGAAATAATGTTCTTCAATCGTAAAATCTGAGCAGAGAAAGTGGATAAATCATTTTGAATTGATTGATTATCACCAATGTAAGTAAATATTTTATTCATACTCAATCCACATTCGCCCAACGGGAATATGCCGCTGAGAGCCATCGCAGCAGATAAACCTATAGTTTTGAGGGCAACTGTTTTTCCGCCGGCATTCGGACCCGAAATCAATAAACCTCGTTTATTTTCATTCAATTCTAATGAAAGGGGTACTACTTTCTTTACTCCTTTGGACGCTACCAACAACGGATGGCGAACTTCGCGTAAGTACAAGAATTTTTCTTCATAAATTTTTGGAATAAAACCATTAAAATCGATGCTATACTTTGCTTTTGCCATTACAGAATCGAAATATGCGAGAATATCCAGACTTTTTAGCAAATCGTTTGAATTTGTACCTGCTTCCGCTGTTAAGTTTGTTAAAATGCGATATATTTCGCGTTTCTCTTCATTTTCGAGTAAGGATAAATCGTTGTTTAATTCGATAATTTCGGCTGGTTCCACATAAACTGTCGAGCCCGTTTGCGATACTCCGTGTATAATTCCGCCAATTGTGCGTTTGTTTTCCACTTTTATTGGAAAACAAAGCG
>CAYOPF010000159.1:0-3864 GCA_964405755.1 uncultured Chloroherpeton sp. | reverse complement strand
TACCCATTCAACTAAAAAAGGTAAAACACTCTTTGGAATTGCTTTCTCGGATGTTTCCACAGGTGAATTTTCTACTGGTGAAGTCGATAGTTCCAAAATATTAGATGTTCTCGAAAACCTAAGTCCTAAGGAAATATTAATTTCGAAAACACAAAAAAATATATTAATCCCCTTATTAGAGCAACTAAAAACTAAACCTGCAATATCGAAGATTGAGGAATGGTTTTTTGAGTATAATTTTGCGTTCGATTTACTTTTGCGACATTTTCGTGTACAATCACTAAAAGGATTTGGTATCGAATATCTTTATGATGGAATAATAGCATCTGGAGCCTTGGTGCACTTTATTCGCGAAAATCAACAAGGAGATAATAGACAAATACAAGGTATCTCCTTATTCAATCCTAATGAATTTATGCTTTTGGATTATCCAACAAGAAAAAATCTCGAAATCCTATTTAGCGTCAATTCCTTGCAGCCTGGCAATACCTTACTGTCCATAATCGACAAAACAACAACCCCGATGGGCGCAAGACTACTTAAACGATGGATTACACAACCTTTGATAAACATCAATGAAATTAATAATCGATTGAATGTCGTTAGTCTGTTTTTCGATAACGATGAATTGACAAGAGAAATAAGGCAATTATTATCGGGAATGGGCGATCTTGAAAGATTGGTTTCCAAGATAGCTGCAAATAAAGCAAATCCGAGGGATTACATAAATTTGAAGAACAGCTTAATTCTCGTTAAAAAGATTAAGTCGCTCGTTTTTCCCGACAAAACCGAAATACAAAATATTCTAAACAATCTCAATGTGCCCGAAGAGTTAATATCTGAGTTAAATAATGCCGTAATGGACGAACCTTCTGTAACTCTTGGCATAGGAAGGGTATTTAAAAAGGGTTATAACGAAAAAGTTGATGAATATACATATCTTAAATACTCAGCAAAGGAGTGGCTACATAATTATCAGGAACAAGAACGAGAAAGAACACAGATTCAATCACTCAAAGTAAGCTTCAATAATGTTTTTGGGTATTATATAGAAATTAGCAAAGCAAATATAAGCAAAGTTCCCAATGATTACGACCGACGGCAAACACTTACCAATAGCGAAAGATATATAACTCCAGAATTGAAAGAATTTGAGACAAAAATTCTGGAAACAGAAAGCAAGTTATTAGCAATAGAGCAAGAATTACTCGAAAATATCCGGTTGTTTTGTGTAAAACATTTTGCCCCAATTCAACAAATCTCGCAAGTTATAGCAGAATTGGATTGCTACACAAATTTTTCGACTATTGCCCGAGAAAATAATTACAGCCGTCCACAAATTGATAACTCAGATGATTTAGAAATAATCGATGGTCGCCATCCAGTTATCGAAAAAGCTTTGAAGCCTGGCATAAATTATCAACCAAACTCCAGCTCTATGGATTCTGTTAGCAACTTGATTCATATTATTACCGGTCCCAATATGAGTGGTAAATCAAGTTACTTACGGCAAGTTGGTTTGATTGTACTGATGGGACAGATTGGAAGCTTTGTTCCTGCTAAATCGGCTCGGTTTGGAGTAGTGGATAAAATTTTCACCCGAGTAGGAGCAAGCGATAACATAATTGGTGGCGAAAGTACATTTATGGTCGAAATGCAGGAAGCCGCAAACATTGTGAACAACGCAACACACCGAAGTTTGATTTTACTCGACGAAGTAGGGCGAGGAACAGCAACTCTCGACGGCATCTCGATTGCGTGGGCTATTTGCGAGTATATTCAGAACGATATTAAGTCCAAGACAATATTTGCCACTCATTACCATGAATTACAAGAATTAGCAGATTTATATCCAAATATAAAAAATTACCAAATTCAGGTTATCGAAACAGGGAGCGAAGTTATTTTTACCCACAAATTAATTCCTGGAGGAAGTAGCAATTCCTTTGGCATCCATGTTGCAAAAATGGCCGGACTCCCACCAAAACTAACAACACGTGCCGAGGAACTCTTGGAACAGTTAGTAAAACTCGAGACTAATTCCGACAAATCACGGAGTAAAGTTATCGATACAAAATCGATTAAACCAAGAAAAGTGGAACCACGCCAATTATCAATTTTCGAAGTACGCGACGACGAGTTAAGAGAGAAAATCCAAAGTATAGAGGTTGATAAAATAACCCCAATACAAGCAATACAACTTTTATTTGAACTTAAAAATTTTATTCAATGAAAACAACACAATTTATTTTAATCACTTTGTTTATAACTCTATTCACAATTTCAAATACCTATCCACAGCAAAAAAAAGCTGAAATTATCCCAAAACCTGTAAAATGGGAATTTGGATTAAGTTTGGGTTATACCACAGCATCAAGTTTTTATAATATGAATGATTCGCTAGTAGCTAGTGCTATATATGCACTGAAGGATACTCTTAAACACTATACTTTCGATTTCTATCACACATCTGTAACATTGCAAGCAAGATATTACATAGAAGATAAGTTCAAAGTATTCTTCAATATGCCTATAGGATTTTTTGAATTGGAGGAAAAATACCTACGGGACGATTTTGGATATAGGGAAGCAAAAAAACAAAACACACTAAACCGAATTGACAATATTGAACTTGGTATTTCAAAGTTATGGTCAATTGGAGCAATAACAACAGGTCTGGCTGGATCGGTCAGAATTCCTACTGGCTTTTATAACGGATTATACGACAATCCCGATTATGAATTCCTAAGTGACGGAGCTATGGAATGGCACCTCGAATCCGAGATAGACGTTCAGGTTAAGCAATATTCTTTCGAAAATAATCTAGCTATAGATTTCCGAGGAGAAGAGTTTGAAAATCGTATTATCTGGAACGCCGGAATAGGAGTACAGACTGTTCCAAATACAGAATTAAAACTTTTTTCGGAAATGCATTTATCGACAGAAAAATTCACTAACCAAACTCGTCCCCTTGTCCCCAATCAAGAAGTTGCACAAGAAAATAATTATTTTGCAGGAGCTGAATTTACAATGCTATTCTCGAGAGAAGTGTTCGCTAAGTTTGGTTATCAGGTTTCGTTAGCTGGCAAAAATTCCTGGAAAAAAGGCACTGCCTACTTACAATTTTTATATAGAATTTAAAAAAACTATTTAATTTTGTATTCATTAATACAATTTAGGTAGTAAAAAAAACACCTTGCTTCATTATGAATAACATAAAATCAAATATAATTAGATTAATAATTTTGCTAATGTTATTGTATCTATCGTCGTTTGATGCTTTTTCTAACATTGAAACCGAAATAGAAGATACTAAACAATTAGTTATTGATTATTTTACAAAAGACAAATCAGCTCCAAATATTTCACTTAAGTTCAACAAATTGAGGGAATACTTTAATTTTTCCGACCCGTATGAGGGGTTAAGTTTCTACAATGAAATTATAAAAAATCCAACATCTATCAACACATCAAATAAAAAAGGAATGCTTTATAATGCAATTGCATCACAGTACACCAAATTGAGGCAATATGAAATTGCGGCAAAATATTATTTTCAATCAATACTCGAAGCACAAAAAACAGGAGACAGCAGTCGTGTTGCATGGAATTATATCGACATAGGCAATCTATATTATAATTATAATCAATTTAATGAGGCTATTAACTACTATAGTATGGCAGTTCCCATTTTTGATAGCTTAACTAAAATAAATCAAAGAAAAAGAACAAATCTGCTGGATGAAGAATTAGGTATAGCTGTGGCAACTGAAAATATCGGGTTGTGTATGTTTGGGTTTCAAAAGTACAATAGTGCCCTTTTCTATATTCGAAAATTAGAAAAAACAAGGCTTAATCCCCAAC
>CAYOPF010000158.1:0-3914 GCA_964405755.1 uncultured Chloroherpeton sp. | reverse complement strand
ATGGGCTAACCAAGGTGCACCTGCAACATCTCCTATTGCATAAATATTAGGGGCATTGGTTTGCATAAATTTGTTGATTTTGATGAAGTTTCTTTCCAGTTCTATTCCAACATTTTCCAGTCCGATATTTTCGATATTTGCCTGAATGCCGATTGCATTTAATGCGATGTCGGATGAGAGAACTTTTTCCTTACCTTCTTTGTCCTGAATTGTTACTTCGGCTTTGCCATTCACAACTTTTGCAGTAACTGCTCTTGTGTTGGTTAATACTTCGATACCATACTTTTTATAATACTTCAACAACTCTTTGGAAACCTCTTCATCCTCGACTGGAAGCAACCGGTCCATCATTTCGATTATTGTTACCTTTGTCCCAACAGAGCTATAATAATAGGCAAATTCAACGCCTATTGCACCGGCACCCATAACAATCATCGTTTCGGGTTTAGTGTCCAATGTCATTGCCTCGCGACTTGTGATGATTACTTGGCGGTCCACATCGATTCCGGGGAACATACGTGGCCTTGCACCCGTTGCAATCATTATGTATTTTGTTGAGATTTCATCAATTGCGTTGCCATCTTTATCGTTAACGATAACAATGTTTGGATTTTTAATTACTCCATGGCCAAACAAGGTTTGCACTTTATTCTTTTTAAATAAAAATTGAACGCCTTTCGACATTTTGTCGGCTACTTTACGACTTCGGGCAACGATATCTTTAATATCGAAAGAAAAATCTGTTACTTTAATTCCAAAATTTGCAGAATCTTTGATATGATGGATCATTTCTGCACTCTTAAGAAGTGCTTTAGTGGGAATACATCCCCAATTCAAACAAATTCCACCCAATTCGGCTTTTTCGATGCATATTGTCTTCAATCCCAACTGTGTGGCTCGAATTGCCGCAACATAACCTCCAGGTCCAGATCCTATAACAACCAAATCTGCATGATGTAGATTCATTTTTTCTCCTGTAAAATTAACAAATTGAAAAAAACGTTGACGTCGAATAGTATATTCAATTTTTAAGAGAATAAATTTTTTTTTAATTAACATAAAACTAAGAAATTATTTATATTTGTGTAAACAAGTTGAGCAAAAAATGAAAAAACTTGAAACTTTTATCAACATCGAGAAAAAAGACCAGTTCATCCGCGACATTGCGCATTCTTTCAAGAGAAGTAGAATATTATTCACAAGTTTGGAGTTGAGCCTATTCACTGTTATTGGTAATGAGGCTCGTACGTTGCATTCGATAGCTGAAGAATCAAATTGTAACGAAAGAGCATTGGAAAAGGTTTTGAATGCTTTGGTAAATATGGGTTTTCTGAGTTTCAAGAATGGCTTCTATTCCAATACTCCTGAATCATTGATCTACCTGAGCAAGGAAAGTCCAAATTATTTAGGTGATTTGACGCATATCGCAGCATTGTGGGAGAATTGGAGCAATCTTACTGAAATTGTTCGGAAGGGAAAACCTACAAAGTATCAATCATTGTCCGAAAAAAGTGATGAATGGTTAGAAGCTTTTATTTTAGCTAGTTTTCGTGAATCCAAGAATTATGCAAATATTATTACCCGCCAAATTCCAGCTCAAAATCCAATGAAAATTCTCGATTTAGGTGCCGGATCAGGTGTTTTTAGTATCGAACTTGCTAAACTTTATCCTAAAGCTCAGATTTATACTTTCGAATTACCTCGCGTTTCGGAATTAACTCAGAAATTCATTGATCGATCTGGTTTGAACGAGAGAATACATACAATTTCTGGCGATTTTACCAAAGACGATATTGGTCACGATTACGACTTAGTTATTATTTCGGATGTGTTGAGCGAGTATTCTTTCCGAACCGTTATGGAAATATTAACCAAAGTTTATGATGCTATGCGGTTTCGCGGAGTTGTGGCAATTTTTGATTATTTCTTCGACGATAACCGAACGAGTCCCTCGGAAGTTGTAACACATTCAATTAATATGCTAATAAATACTCTTGAAGGCGAAATCCTAAACAACACAGATATATGGTTTGCGTTACGAGAAGCGTGGTTCTCGGACATTTATAAAATTGAAACTAATTTTGGTAAAAGTTTGGTTATTGGATTTAAATAATCTATTTATTGTTTTTCAATACTTTTATTACAGAATAAACAGTAAGAGATAAAATAAATCCCCAAGCTAATATTAAGAAAATCCATCCGGATATTGTCATGTAATTATTCCTCCAAGTTTATAGTAGATTTTTGTTGATTGTTTTTTATTTTCCATGCATAACCTATCATAATCAATAAGATTATTGCAATACCTATCATTAATCCCCTTGCAATCCAACGATATGGAACCTGCTCTGGTGCAACATTATCTAGCATTAAAATTGGTATTGCGTCCTGATATGTCCATACTACAAGAATTACAATTAGATATAATGGCGTGACATATTTAATTATGAATTTATAAACCTTTGGTATTTTTATTAATGCTCCTTTGTTTAGTTCGTTCCATCCTTTGTCCATTCCAAAAATCCATGCGAAAACAACTACTTCGATTAATGCGATTATGACCAAAGTGAAGGTTCCGCTCCAATAATCCATCTCGTCCAAAAAGCCATATTGAAAAAACAAAACAACTAAATTTATACATAAGAATGCCGCTCCTCCCACAATTGCAGTTGCTTTGCGTTTGGACATATTGAATTGCTCTTCGAGAAAAGAAATGTTCGGTTGAGCCATAGCTACCGATGAAGTAATTCCTGCAAAGAAAAGAAGCAAAAACCACATAAACCCTAAAATGTCTCCAAACGGAAGATGCTGAAATATCAATGGCATTGATACAAAACCTAAATTGAACGCACCTCCGGCAGCTATTTCCTGGGTTGTCGTAAGTCCAAAAAATGCAACAGCTATCGGAATTGCAATCGAAGCACCTAAAATCACCTCTGCAAACTCGTTCAATGACGCTGTTGCAACGCTACCAAGAGCAATATCATCCTTTTCCTTTAAATAACTGGCATATGCAGAAAGCGTGCCCATTCCAATACTTAATGTAAAAAATATCTGACCAGCAGCTGCCAGCCAAACTTTTGCACTGCCAAGCAACGAAAAATCAGGATTCCAGATGTACGAAAAGCCTGCCATCACATTCCAATCGGGATGATTTACTGGATCCGGAGTGCCAAGAGTTAATACCCTAATCATAATTGCAACTCCAAAAAGAAATAGTAGTGGCATTGCTATTAGTGCCAATTTCTCAATTCCTTTGGCAACTCCCTTGTAAAGAACATAAAGATTGGCGGCAAATGTAATTATCAAAAATATATAAGCAGTTCCTATTGAAGGAAAGTACTTGTTGTTAATTCCCTGATAACTTGTTAGAAATGTTTGCATCTCGCCAAAACTTTCCAACCCAAAATAAGTTTTGGTAATCGAAAAGAAACTATAAGCAAGGCTCCATGATTCGATATAAGTGTAATAAATCAATATGGCACCCGACGAAAACAAACCTAACATACCAACAAATTTGGCTATTCTGTTTTTCCACATCACATCGAACATCCCGGGCAGACTTCCATGTCCGTATTTTCCCCCATACCTTCCGATGGACCATTCAACCACAACCATTGGTATTCCTAATAGCAGTAATGCAATAAAATAAGGAATCATAAACGAACCACCGCCATTGGTCGCTGCCTGAACCGGAAATCGCAAAAAATTCCCTAATCCCAGTGCATTGCCTGCCATCGCAAGGATTAATCCAATTTTTGTACCCCAGTTTTCTCTTTTTTGTATCATTGACTTCTCCAAAAATTACAATTTAAGATTTTTTTTGTTAAAACAAAATGAATTTTGTTCAAATTTGTTAATTTAGTTTAAATTAATTTTAATTTTTAATTAACACAGAGGTATTATGAACAAAT
>CAYOPF010000157.1:0-3981 GCA_964405755.1 uncultured Chloroherpeton sp. | reverse complement strand
CAAAAGAAATATATGAGAAACCAGCCAATCGCTTTGTTGCCTCTTTTATAGGTAATCCCCAAATAAATTTCTTTGATGGAGCTTATGACCATTCCGAGAAAACAATTAAGTTGGGACAAATCACAATACCATGTTCACTTAACTTTAATCAAGATATAAATATAACATTGGGTATTCGTCCCGAAAATATATTCTTTGATACTCACAACAATAATTGCATTAACTTAGGGTTTGCCAAAATCCACTCAATTGAATACTTAGGCAATGAGTCGATTATACATTTCGAATACGATGGTGAAATTAAAACATCATTATCGAAGGAGAATAATAATCTAAAAATTGGTGAAAAATATTCAATATCTACTTTTGAAAAAAACATATTGATTTTTGATGAAAATAATAAACTAATAGGATAAAAATGGAATTTGGTTACAAAAATTTAGTATTCATCTTAATTTTCCTGGCAGCAATATCTTTTTTATATTTCAACCTAATAAGGATATTTCAGATAATCAAATTGGGAAAAAAAGAAAAACGAAATTCAACAATGTTGCAAGATACAATCCGGATGCTCAAAATTGCAATAGGTCAGACAAAAATTTTTCGCGATGATAATGCTGGTTGGTTGCATGCAGCTATATTTTGGGGTTTTCTTGTTTTTTTGTTTTCAGCTGCCGAGTCAGTATTACAAGGCTTTTATCCAGGATTTTCATGGAATTTTTTAGGATATTTTTATTCAGCGTTAAGTCTTATAACAGATATAATTGCAATATTCATTGTTGCCGCAGTTGTTTATGCTTTATATCGACGATTTGTGATTAAAATACCTAGATTGCAAGGAGATAATAGCGAAAAAATCGATGCTGTGGTAGTTCTTGGGTTTATTTTTATTATAACAACATCACTAATAATACAAAATGCCAGTCATATCATATTTTTAGGAAATGAAGAATTTGCGATTAAACCAATTTCGAACTTAATAGCTGGATATATTCCCTTTAGTTTAGCACCAATTATTTATGATTATGCTTGGTGGATACATGTCCTTGGAATTTTGGTATTTATGAATTATTTACCATTTTCTAAGCATTTTCATGTGTACACATCTATTCCATCGGTTTATGCTGGTAGCGATACTATTCCAAATAAACTATCCAAAATTGATTTTGAAGATGAAAGTAATGAAAAATATGGAGCAACAGATTTCACAGATTTGTCCTGGCGTTCAATAATGGATGGATATAGTTGTACTCACTGCGGAAGATGTACGAACGTTTGTCCGGCAAACATGACCGGCAAAGTTTTAGATCCAAGAGAAGTGATTATTCAAACCCGCAAAAGAGCTGATGAATTTGGAAAAATATTGATAAGGCAAGGAGGAAATGACCCACTTTTAGACCCTAACAAGTTGACTAATGAAGAAGAGATAATTGAAAGCAAAAAATTTATTGGTGAATACGAAAACCCAGAGGCACTTTGGCAGTGCACTACATGTGGGGCATGTATGATGGAGTGTCCAATCGCAATAGAGCACGTTCCTTCAATCATCGAAATGAGACGCGGTTTGGTAATGATGGAATCTGAATTCCCAAGTTTATTGCAAACAACCTTTGCAAATTTGGAAAATTCGGGTAATCCATGGGGATTTTCGCCAACCGACAGAGTAAATTGGACTGAGGGTTTGGATGTGAAAACTGCTTCGGAAACAGACGAATTTGAATATCTTTTTTTGGTTGGATGTGCTGGAAGTTACGACGAGAAGGGAATAAAAGTCAGTCAAACTTTGTCTCACCTGTTAAAAGAAGCTGGAGTGAGTTTTGCTATTTTGGGTAACGAAGAGCAATGCAATGGCGATCCCGCAAGACGTGCCGGCAATGAGTATTTAGCTGATATGTTGATAAAAATGAATGTAGAAACATTGACAAATTATCAGATTAAGAAAGTTATTACAACATGTCCGCATTGTTTCAATACTTTAAAGAACGAGTACCCAGATTTTGGTTTGAAAATCGAAGTTATTCATCATACCGATTTCTTAAATCAGTTAATTAATGAAGGAAAGTTAAAATTATTAAACAACGATAAAGATAAACTAACTTATCATGATTCCTGTTATTTAGGGCGTTTTAATCAGATATATGAAAGTCCACGTAACATTATAAAAACTATCTCAAACGGAAATTTCACCGAAGTTACCAGAAGCAAAGATAGGGGATTCTGCTGTGGAGCAGGCGGTGCCCAAATGTTTATGGAAGAAACTCAAGGAAAACGAATAAATATCGAAAGAACTGAAGAATTGTTAGCAACTGAGGCTGATAAAATTGTTTTAAATTGTCCTTTTTGCAGCATAATGATAAGTGATGGAGTAAAAGCAAAGGAATCTACATCTCAAGTGTTGGATATTGCTGAAGTAATATATCAAAATTTAGATTATAGTTATCATAAAAAATTAGAAATATAGTCTATAAATAAAAATACGGATAAAGTGGAAAGCAACTTTTTAGTAACAGCCCGAAAATTTAGACCCCAACAGTTTAGTAGTGTAGTTGGGCAAAATCATATTACAAAAACATTAAAAAATGCAATAAAAAGTAATAGAATACACCATGCTTATTTGTTCAATGGACCTCGCGGAGTGGGAAAAACAACCTCGGCAAGAATATTTGCCCGTGCGTTAAATTGTTTAAATCTTCAAGACGGAGAACCTTGTAATGAATGCGAATCCTGCAGGAATTCATTAGAAGGCCGCTCATTGGATATAATCGAGATTGATGGAGCTTCCAACAATAGTGTGGATGATGTCCGAAAACTAAGAGAAAATGCAAAGTTTCCTCCAGTTCAAGGTCGATTTAAAATGTATATTATAGACGAAGTTCACATGCTTTCTACAAGTGCATTTAATGCATTATTGAAAACATTGGAGGAGCCACCAAAACACTTAATGTTCGTATTTGCAACCACAGAGCCACACAAAGTCCCCGCCACTATATTAAGTAGATGTCAAAGATTTGATTTCCGTCGAATGGAAATTAACGATATTATATTCCAATTGAAATTTATTACTGAGCAGGAGCAAATAATAATTGACGATCAATCCCTCTATGCAATCGCCAAAAAAGCTGATGGTTCAATGCGTGATGCAGAAAGTATTTTCGACCAGGTGGTTGCTTTCACCGGTGATAATATTGAATACTCCAAATTAGCAGATGCACTACATTTAATTGATGAAGAATTTTATTTCGAGATATCTCAGAATATTTTTTCCAATAACATTCTAAGGATGTTCGAAATTGCAAATGAAGTTGCAAAGCGTGGATACGATTACCTCGAAACTATCAGTGGATTTATCGAACATTTAAGAAATTTATTATCAGTTAAGGCAATCGGTAATGCTTCATTAATGCAGGTTTCGGATTCAGTAAAAGATAAATATATTGAATACGCCAACAAGTTCGATATTTCAGATTTACTCAGAATTATTCAAGTTCTGGTTACATCCGAGCAGCAATTGAAGTATTCGTCTCAACAAAGAATTAGATTCGAACTAATTTTGGTTAGATTAGCCTCGATGATTAATTCCAAATCTATTAACGAAATTATAGAATCCATTGAAAAAGAAGAAAAATCTTATAAAAACACGCAAAATCTAAAAGTTCAATTACCAAGTATTAGCGAGAATAAAGTGCAATTTTCTTCAGAATTAAGAACACCTAAGGCTGTAACTAAACAGGAAGTAAAAATTGATATGGTAAATGAGCCTGTTGTATCTGTAAAGACAAGTTCCGATAAAATCCTTTCAAAAAGTTCATTAGAAAGTAAATGGACAGATTTTCTTCTTCAATTTGCTAATACAAAAAACAACTTGGCTTCGCTAACTAAACTAGATGTAGAATTTGATGATAACAAGATATCTATAATCTTCTCATCAGAATTAGTATATAACAATTATCACGAAAATAATTCAAAAGAAAAAATCACTAA
>CAYOPF010000156.1:0-4016 GCA_964405755.1 uncultured Chloroherpeton sp. | reverse complement strand
GGGCACGGACCATGGTCGGTTGTTCGTAAATTTAATGTTGATTGGGTAATTCCAGCACAAGTTACTTTATCCGAACCAGCCAATAATGCAATTAATCAGCTTTTATCTATTGCGTTGAAATGGAACTCAGCAACAGGCGCAACTTCCTACCAAGTTCAAGTTTCGACTAATTCTGGATTTACCTCAACTATTTTGGATGAAAACACTAATAATACAAATTATACTATATCCAACCTAGCTTCGAATACAACTTATTACTGGCGCGTCCGTGGTGTTCATCCATCCAATAATGGACCTTGGTCGAATGTATGGAACTTCAAGACTTTGAACACTACCTTGGTAATTAACATTGTAGATAAATACACTTGCAAGGGTACTAATGTTGATTTGGGAGCAAAAGATGGAAATGGTAACTTAATCACCGTAACCGGTGGTTCTGGAGATTATTCCTACACTTGGACTCCATCAAGTATGTTGCAAAATGCTAATACAGGTAATCCAACTTTTATTAATCCTCAATTTGATGTGCAATTCCAATTAACAGTCAAAGACAATAAGACTAACATAACTGCTTCGAAATACATGAAAGTGTACATCAATGCAACTCCTACCGTATCATTAGCGTTGTATAAGAATATCCGTAAAGGTCAATCTCTTGATTTGAATACTCAAGTAAATTCAATTTCAGGTGGAACCTCTCCATACACAAGAGTGTGGAAAGATAAATTCAAGAATACATTAAGTTCTTCGACTGTTTCTCCATCACCTGGAATTCACCCCTATTATTTGACAGTAATCGACGCAAAAGGTTGCCAATCTGAAGAAAAGAAAATCAATGTTATTGTTTCATCCTACAAAGATGCCATAAGTGATGAAAATATTTCAGTTAGCGAAAATGGCAATTTAGCATTGATAGCCTATCCTAATCCAACATCAGAGAAGTTGGTGTTGTATCCAGTTACTTCTTCGATTGACGAGAACTTTACAATCGAGATATTGGATATTAATGGACGTAGGGTTTATACTACTTTGATTTCGAGCAACATCGAAAACATTGAAATCAATGTATTGAACTTTGCTAACGGCATTTATCTTGCAAAATTAACAAACGGTTACGAATCAGTATTGTTCAAGTTTATTAAGCAATAGCTTATCCAATAATAAATAAAAAATCCCTCTGGACAATTCGAGAGGGATTTTTTTTATTTTATGAAAAAAATTATTGAAATTCTATTATGGGAATTTTTGTTGTGGAATTATCGATTAATCTTGTTCTTCCCATCCAGCAAGCAATAAGCATTACGATTTCTTCGCCGGGGAGGAACTCGTCAGTAAGTTCCAAATTATGTGCTTTAACGGTATGAACATAATCAATTTTAATTTCGGGGACAGACCTCAGGGTCGAGATAATAATAGAATTGATAATTTTCCTTCTTCTTTCGCCCGAAGCAATTGCTTTTTTCGCCTCTTCCAGTGCAATAAAAATAATTGAAGAGTTTTCTCTTTCTTTTTCGGATAAATACCTGTTTCTCGAACTCATTGCCAAACCATTTCCTTCTCGTACAATTGGTGCAACAACGATTTTGATATCAATATTTAAGTCTTTAACTAATTGTTTAATTACTAATGTTTGTTGGAAATCCTTCTGTCCAAAAATTGCATAATTAGCTTTTGTAATATTAAATAATTTTAAAACAACGAGTGCAACTCCGTCGAAATGTGTTGGACGGCTCTCGCCTTCGAACACTTTAGTTATTCCTTGCATTTGAATAAATGTGGAATATCCAGTTGGGTAGATTTCATTTATCTCGGGGTAGAATAAATAATCACAATTTACGCTTTCCAGAAGGTTTTTATCGCGTTCAAAGTCTCGTGGATATCTGTCGAAATCTTCGTTTGGAGCAAACTGCTTTGGATTGACAAAAATTGTTGTTATTACGACATCAGCTAGATCGGACGCAATTCTTGCCAAAGACAAATGCCCTTCGTGAAGATATCCCATCGTTGGGACCACTGCAATTGTTTTCCCTTCTTTTTGTAATTCTCGGGAAATACTTTGCATTTCTGATATTTTATTGATTACTTTCATATTGACTTTTTCTCAAAATTAATAATTTCTTAAAATATAATGTTTAGTTATATTTTTTATGTGCAATTCTTAAAAATTTTCTTTTTCCTACTTTGAAAATAACAGGTTCAGATATGTCGATTTTTGCAAATGGGTCTTCGATTTTAACGGAATCAACATAAACTCCGCCTTGCTCGATAATTCGCTTGGCTTCTTTCTTGGATGGGCAAAGATTTGCCGAAACCAAAATATCCTGAATCATCAATTCTGTAATTGGCGAATCCAAATAGAAATCTTGTATATCATCTGGAATTTCTTTGTTTTTCACAACTTTTTCGAAATATTCAAATGCTTTATCTGCATCATCGTTGGTGTAGTATTTAGAAACGATTCTTCTTCCTAATTCTACTTTGCAATTTCGGGGGTGAATGGTTCCATTTTCCAATCCTGTCTTTATGTTCTGAATTTCCGGTAAACCGGCAAACAGAACATATTGATAATAACGCGTTATTAATTCATCTGGGATGGACATTACCTTGCCAAACATATTATTTGGTTCTTCGGTGAGTGCTATGTAATTATCGTAAGATTTACTCATTTTTTCCACTCCGTCGGTTCCTTCCAATATTGGCATCGTCAAGATGCATTGAGGCTCCATTCCATTCATTCGTTGGATTTCACGACCTACCAACAAATTGAATTTCTGATCGGTTCCACCCAATTCCACATCAGATTGAATTGCAACCGAATCCTGTGCCTGAGCCAATGGATAAAGCAATTCGTGTACGCTTATTGGAATTCCGGAATGATATCTTTTCGAAAAATCATCACGCTCGAGCAATTGTGCCACAGTATATTTTGCACTCAATTCAATTACATCCCGAAAAGTCATTTTTCCCAGCCACTCCGAATTATGACGAACTTCCAAATTTTCTTTTTTTAATACAATTGTAGCTTGCTCCAAATAGCTTTGGCCATTTTCGGCAGCTTTTTCCAAAGTTAAGGGTTCTCTTGTTTTGCTTCTGCCTGTCGGGTCGCCTATCATTCCTGTGAAATCGCCAATAATAAGTACTGCCACATGCCCTAAATCCTGAAAATGTCGTAATTTATGCAGAACAACTGCGTGGCCCAAATGAAGGTCGGGACGAGTGGGATCTGCACCCAATTTAATTCTTAAAGGTTTATTTGTTTTTATCGATTTTTCAATTTTTTTTACTAATTCTTCTTCGGGAATTATTTCTACAGCACCGTAGCGGATTAAATCCATTTGTTCATTTACTGATGGAAACATAATTTATACTCCAAATTTTCTTTTAATTTCTTTTTGAACATCTTTTGTTTTTATATCCTCTCGTTTATCGAACTTTTTCTTTGCCTTCACCAAACCAATTTCAATTTTCAGATATGGACCAGAGAAATAAACACTAAGAGGAATAAGAGTAACCCCTTTTTCGTTTACTGAAGTTCTCAGTTTATTAGCTTCGCGCGATTTTACAAGTAATTTTCTGGGTCGTTTGGGTTTATGGTTAGCGTAATTTCCGAAAGCATATTCAGGAATGTGCATGTTATAGATATACAATTCGTTGTTTTCTTTATTAGGAAAAGCTGCGTAAGCATCTTGAATACTACATTTTCCTTGTCGGATGGATTTTATCTCAGTACCTTGCAACACTATTCCTGTTTCGATAGACTGTACTACAAAGAAATCATGATAAGCTCGCTTATTCGAGGTAATTAACTTAATTGTTCTTTCGGTATTTTGATTTTGATTATTCATAAACTTACAAAATTATGAATTTCCCCAACTTTATTATTATAATTTAGTTATTGACTATCAAAATAAATTTTTAGTTAAAATAGTGTTAAATTAATTTTTTTTCCTATTTTTGAAAAATCAATAAAGTTATATGAGCAAATATAATATATTAGGTAAACATAAATTTAGAAT
>CAYOPF010000155.1:0-4032 GCA_964405755.1 uncultured Chloroherpeton sp. | reverse complement strand
TATTAATAAAAAGTTTGGTTTCGAAGATTTTAAATCTCCATTACTTGCTAGTGGATTCGAAATAAAAACAGGAACAGTATTATTTAAAAATTTCAATGTTGGTTTTTTCAGTAATAGTGGAATTGCCCAAAAAACTACAGACACAACTTTCAACAGTCAGAGTTTTAAAAGATCGAACAGTTATTCTATCGAAAATTTAGGCTTTCTGCTAGAATATAGTATTGTTCCAGTAAAATCATTAGCAATTTCTCCCGGTCTGCAAATTGGTTTTGGTAAGATTGGAATTGAATATTCACAATCTCCATCAGTAGTGAATTATCAAGAATTACAAACTAAAACTTCAGATAACTCTTACTTTAATGTATTCGAAAAATCCTATTTAAATATCGAACCAAAATTGGGTATCGAATATGCTGTAACAACATTTCTTATGTTTAGAGTTTTAGCCTCCTACAATATTAGTATCGACAATCCCATATCTGGTGGAAATTGGACTTATAATGGTACTTCGGAAATCAACAATATTCCTGAAAAAATCAGTATGCAAAACTTTAATTTGCAGTTAGGTTTATTTGTAGGATTAATGAATTTCTGATTTTTTTCTCTTTTTGAATAATCTTAAGAATATTTTTGTAATTTAAAATAATTCAAAAAGAGGTAGTATGAAAAAAGTTTTCACATTATTATTCCTTCTATTTTTCCCATTTTTATTGATTTCACAGAATCAACTCGAAATTGGTAGAGAATTTGGATTGTTTACTTCCAACAATCTTTCCGGATACTTAAAACCTTTTACCACATCGTTGAGTCAAAGTATGCATTCCGGATTGTTTACAACAATGAACTATTCTAATGGATGGAGTTTTGGATTAAATTTTACTATATCCACGATGTTTATCCCTGAATCCCAAAAAACTTATGAAGCTGATTTGCCAAACCTATACGGAGATCCGAATGTTGTTATTACTGCTTATACAAAAGATGGAAAAATAACAATGAACCAGGCTGGTAAGATCACTCAGCCAACAATGTACGGAGGCATCTCCACTCCTGTGTTTGCGGCAACACAAAATCCATTTCCTCCCGATTCTTTCTATAAATCTGTTGCTTATGTGGAAGGTAACGACATTTCGATGATTGCAGGCCTTCCTGCTTTGCAATTGTTCGTTGGGTTTCCAACTCAAACTCAAATTCGGGGAAGATTTATTACTTTTAGTCTCGACGAAAGTCCATTTACATACTACTCAATTATTTTGAATCAGAAAATATCTGAACATTTAGGTTTATTCGACGCGGATTCGCCTTATTCTTTAGGATTAGGTTTTTCGTATCATTCCATTAAGAGGGACCCAGGAATAGATATTTCTGGTTTATCTGCTGCAATAAATTTTTCAGGAAATTTCGAAAATGGACTTGGATTCTACGCAGCTTTGCAATACGAAGATTTATCAGGCAACATTACTGCTCGTCGAAAACCATCCACTAACGACGAGTTTGTTCAAAATCCATTTAAGGAAATCAGAGATGGCTCGCCTTTGAATATTGATATTTCTACTTTTTCCAATTTAAAATTTATTGCTGGAGCTAATTACCGCTATGGAATTGCCGAATTAAACGTAGATTTTGCATTGGCAAGCCAACCGATGATTTCTGGCGGATTATCACTTTATTTTCTTGATTATAAACCTGTTTCATTCAAATTTGACGAGATTTATGTTCCTCCATTAATTAATACTGTTCCATTGATTGCAAGATTTTTCCCTATTAAAGAAGTTGCTTTTATTACGCCTACGCTTAACAAGCAAATTGTACCAATAACGGCAAAAGTAGAAATTGTGAATAAAGAAAACGAACCAGTCGAAAAAATTACAATAGAGGTTTATCGATCCCGTCAATTACGAGCTTTATTGCCTTATATCTTCTTCGACGAAAATTCGGCAATCATTCCTCAAAGATACTTACAAATAAATCAGGATGAAGCAAGATCCTTCATTTTCAAAGAATTGCTTGGCCGAAATACTGTAGAGACTTATTATCATGTTTTGAATATTATCGGAAAGCGCATGGTCGATTTTCCAAATGCCACCATTACACTAACTGGTTGTAATTCAAATCAAGGTAAAGAAAAGAATAACAAAAAACTATCGCAGCAACGTTCCGATGTTATTAAGGACTATTTAGTAAACATCTGGCAAATCGACCAAAACAGGATTAAAACAATTGCTCGAAACCTACCCGAAAAACCATCCAATCCTAAAGATCCAGATGGCATTATCGAGAATAGGAGAGTGGAAATTACTTCCGACTTTTGGGAAATTATTGAGCCAATTATGATCGAAGACGTTATAAAGAAAATCAATCCCGGTAATATTGTTATTAAGCAAGATGTAGCTTCTCCCAAACCAATTACGAGTTTAAATTTAAACATTAATACACAAAACACAAAATTGAAAAATATTCCAAAACCGACACCAAACAACGAATCCATCGAAATTGATTTAGAAAGTCAACAACTTGCCGCAGTTAAAGATACTTTGCGAACCTATTTGCAAGTAAGTAATGAAGACGAAACAATGATTTCGGATGTAAATAAAACTCCTATCGAAATTGTGAACAAAGATGTTAGTTTGAATTACTACAACCTGATTTTGTTCGACTTTGATAAGAGTGATTTGGGGAAAGCCAATACAAAGATTGCTGATTTTATTCGTAGTGATGTTAAACGTAATTCCAAAATCAAGATTTCGGGCTTTACCGATCGAATTGGTGATGGTAATTATAACAAGCGACTTTCCAATGATCGTGCTCGTTCCACAGCAAATAAGTTGAATATATCCAATACAACTTTCGAGGGAGTAGGCGAAGATAAATTGCTATACAACAACGACTTACCCGAAGGCAGATTTTATTGCAGAACTGTTTTAGTCGAAGTAGAAGAAGAAAATAAATAGGAGAGAAAAAAATGAGAAATTTATACATCAAATCAAGTTTTGTGCTTTTAGCTTTATTTATGATTTCGTGCTATACAAGAACTATTGATGATCTGAGCGAATTTACCGTTCAGATACCAATTTACTTCTATGATAATGCACAGCAAAGGAAAGTACCAAGCATAAGCCCAGATTTTACAAATTTATATAAATACGATGAGTACAAAAAGAATAAGGACAGAATCGACCGCGCCATTATCTACCAATTCTCGTATTGGATTGATACATTAATACATCCCGAAACAAAAAAACCTTTTAATCCCAAAACCGACGAGATGATATTTGATAAAATAACCTATAAATTGGTATTTATCAAGCCAATCAATCCCGCCAATTATGAATCGCAAAATCCAGCAGATTTCATGATTAATACCGATTATGAGCCATTTATTATAAAAGAATTTAAAAATGCCAAAGTTACCGAGTTTTATAAAAATCCTAAGAACATCGTAGAAATCGATGAAATCGAATCGATGAAAATATCCGATGCATTGAAGAAAAACCCATTTTTCTTTATAGTATCGGAATATTCTAAATACCAAGGTCAAGCTTTGGATACTGCTTTTTTCCCATTATTGTATATCAGAACTGATTTGGTTGTACGTTTAACAGTAAAGTTATAACCTGAAGGAGGGGCGAAAATCCCCTCCAATTGTCGCTTAGCAATAGTGTGTAATTTAATCTCTACGAGATAATTAGGCTTTCACTCACACTTGAGTTACCATAATAAAATCACTCTGTGATTTATACATCAATGAAAAAAAATACTAAAAATCAATCGCATAGCGAATGCATTATGGTAACGAAGCAATAAGATGAAACAACTTATCGCATAGCGATTGTATTATGGTAACTTTCTAGATGTCCCCCATCTCAGAATTATCATCCGTAGGGGCACATTGCAATGTGCCCTTGCAACTAAATTGTTGTATTCAGTGGGTGATGTATAGAAAAAAATCTTTAGTTAATAATATCGAGACAAATGAATTTTTAACATATTGATAATAATACCTTTACGAATAATATATGCCCAAAAATGACG
>CAYOPF010000154.1:0-4364 GCA_964405755.1 uncultured Chloroherpeton sp. | reverse complement strand
AGGATTCCCAGGAGGAAGAACGACTTCACATGGAGAAGACATCCCATCTTCTAACTGAACACCTTTAGAAATTAATTCTGCATCCGATTGTTTCAACTCTTTATCAAGCAAAGCGATATAAGTTCTTGGAATTTGATAACTTGGATGAAGCAATCTATGAGCTAACTCACCATCATTAGTTAATAGTAATGCACCAGTGGTATTTCTGTCTAATCGTCCAACTGGAAAAATCCGAAAACTTGTTTTAATCAGATCCATAACTGTTTTACGGTCTTTTTCGTCTTCGGTCGAAACAATTATGTCCTTTGGTTTATTAAGCAAGAAGTATATTTTCTTATCGACCTTTGGAATAGGATCACCATATACTGTTATAAAATCGTCAGCTTGAACCTTTATGCCAAGTGTTGTGACGACTTTACCATTTACTTTAACAGCACCTTGAGTGATTAATTCATCGGCTTTACGACGCGACGCTACCCCAGAGTCGGCCAATACTTTATTCAAACGAATCGGTTCGTTACTAAGTATTCTTTTTGCTTGTGATTCTTGACTTTTTTCGCGATGACGAAGTCTAGGTTTGTCTACACTTTGAAAATTCTTCCCTGAAGATTCATTGTCTTTTCTAAACGGCGTTGAGTAATAACCTGATTTACTAATCTTATTTGATGAAGGTTTGCTGTCAGAACCTGAAAATTTATCCTTGGATTTAAAGTTGTCTGATTTGGAAAACTTCCGTGGTCCTTTTTGCGAGTAATCTCGATTATCACTAATTGGGTTACTCTTTTTCTTAAAATTGTTCATTTTGTTATTTATTTGTATATAAATTGAAATATCTATCTATTGTTTCAGAAAATGTTGCTAAACTCATATTTCGATTAAACCTCTGGTATTCCTTTCCATCTATGGTTAGAATGATTGTTGGAACAGTAAAAACTGAATAATTGGCTGATGTTTCTAAGTGCATTTCAGTATTGATATAAACGAAGTTAATATTATTATATTTGTTTACTATTTCTTTAATTTTAGGTTTAAGTACTTTGCAGACTGAACACGATTCTGTGGAAAAATATAATATTTCGATACCGTAACGAGTTATTAACTCATTAATTGAATTGCTTTGAGAATGTGTTTTCATTATTAATTTATGCTGCTAAGATTTAATAAATTAAAGGTTTAAATCTTTTTTGATATCACTGGTAAAGGAATTTATCTCCTTGGAAATTTCCTTTTTTGCTTCGTCAATTTTAGATTTTCCAGAGCGAATTGTTTTAATGATTTCAGGCAATTTATCTGGACCAAAAAGGAGCAATATGCCTAACAGTATAACAATTAACTCTCCGCCACCAATATCAAACATTCTTGCACCTAATTAATTTTTAGGTTCGTTAATTTCACTTTTTGTTGATTGAGCTAATTTTTCGTTGTTTTGGTCTTCTGGATTTATAGCTTTTTTAAATTCTTTCATACCCGAACCTAAACTTTTCATTAAGTCTGGAATTTTTTTAGCACCAAACAAAACAATGATTATTAAAAGAATAATCAGTATTTCAGTCCATCCTAAACTTGGCATAATATCACCTATTATGAATGTTAGTAAATATTTATGTAAAATTAAGAAAAAAAAATGGATTATTACATAATGGATTATTACATATAGTTATTGATGATCGACTTGAAAATAAATAAACCATCACTACCACCAAGAATTTCGTCACTCAGTCTTTCGGGGTGGGGCATCATACCTAAAACGTTACCTTTTTTGTTAATAATGCCTGCAATGTTCATTATTGAGCCATTAGGATTAGATTCTTGATTAACTATTCCAGAAGAATCGCAATACTGAAATACAATCTGATTATTATCTAAAAGTGATTTTAATGTATCATGGTCGGCATAGTAATTACCTTCCCCGTGTGCAATTGGTATTCTTAATATCTTATTTTGTGGAATACTTTTAGTAAACTGTGTGTCGAAATTATTCGTTTTTAAATACACATCTTTACAAATGAAATTAAGTGTACTATTTCGCATAAGAGTGCCTGGTACAAGGTTGGCTTCGGTTAGAACTTGGAAACCATTGCAGATACCGATTAGTGTTCCACCCTTGTTAGCATAAGCAATAACCTCTTGCATTAGTGGTGAAAAACGAGCAATAGCACCCGAGCGTAGATAATCGCCATAGGAAAAACCTCCGGGCAGAATAACACAATCAATATCCTTAGGCAAGGAAGTGTCCTTATGCCATAAATAGACTACATCTTGTTTGGCATTGTCGCGTACAGCGTGGAATGCATCCGCATCACAATTAGAACCTGGAAATACCACAACAGCAAACTTCATTATTCACCCTTTATTTCATTAAGAGTAATTTCGTAATCTTCGATAATCGGATTTGCGATTAATTTGGAGCTCGCTTGGTCCACCATGGTTCTTGCTTCTGTTTCGTTGGGTGCATTTACAATCAATTCGACATACTTACCAATTCTAACATTATGAATATTTTCGAATTCCATCGAATTCAGAGCATTTTCAACAGTTTTACCTTGTACATCCAAAATGCCCTTTTTGAGCATTATTTTAATTTTTGCTGAGTAATTAATCATAATTGAGATATTTTAATAATTACAAAATTACTCAATAATTATTAGTAATATGTTTTATTTTGATGATTTTTTAAAATAATGGAAAATAGCCCTGACATAACTATATACAATGTAAAACACCATAAAGTAAAAAATGAATTTACCATGGGTTATAATTGAAAGGATTATGGCTATCAAGGTAATTCCGAATTTCCAGGGATATTGTTTTAGATAGTTCCAGTTAGGGCGGGGAAGATTATCAAATTTAATAGTAGATATCATCGAAACCGATGCCAAAAAAGTTACTAAATATAGTACAATTATATGAAATTGACCATGTTGAGAATAATCGTTGAAGTGGAATACACAATAAGACAGTATAAAAAGTGCGGCAGATGGTATAGGCATTCCTTTAAAATACGTTTTATCCTCTAAAGTGGCTTCCACATTAAATCTAGCAAGTCGATATACTCCTGCTAATGCTGGCAAAGACGAAATGACAACACCAATCTGTTCCATTTGGTAAAAATACATCTGATAGATCATAAAAGAAGGAGCAACACCAAACGAGACTGCATCGCAAAGTGAATCCAATTCCACACCAATTGCACTTGTAGCACGAATTAAACGAGCAACCAAACCATCCAGAGTATCAAATATCCCCGCTATCAAAATCATCATTGCTGCAATCTCAAATTCATTTCGCGAAATATAGATGATTGCAGAAAACCCAGAGAATAGGTTTCCTAAAGTAAGCAAATTGGGTATTATTGATCTAGTTACTCTTAGTCTCATTTTACTGACTATCTGTTGATAATAATGCTAAATAAGTAATTCCGGCTGTTACTTTATTTCCAACTTCAACCAATATTTTGCTGTCTAATGGAACATGGATATCCATTCGAGATCCAAATTTCATCATTCCAAACTTCTGTCCTGCGGTTACTGTGTCACCTGGTTTAATGTCCCAAACAAGTCTCCTTGCCAAAATGCCGACGATTTGTTTGAAAAGAATTTTCCCAAATTCATTTTCTAACCCAAATAATGTTTGTTGATTTTGAGTAGAGGCTTCGGGCAAGGATGCTACCAACTTCTTACCTTGAACATAATCGAAATATCTTATAACGCCATTCATGGGTACACGATTAACATGAACATCTAATGGAGAGAGAAAAATTGTTATTCGCCTTGTTTGTGTCTTTAAATAGTTTGGTTCGATTTCTTCAACAATTTCTGTTATAGTTCCGTCTGCCGGTGAAAGAATTATATAAGAATTGCTGATAGCTTCTATTGGGACTTTACGATATGGATCTCTGAAAAACCAAAATGCAAGCAAGATAAGAATAAATCCTATAATTAATAAGGGAATAAAAATAAATAAATTGTTTTTTAGTAAAAAACTTATTACAATCGATAGAATTCCGATTGCAATCATGATTAAAAAATTATCTAAGCCGTAGTTCGTTATCATTGTGGATAAGTTTTTAATAAAATCGTTTTTTAAATAAATAAAAGTTTTTAATTTGCAAACTTATGAATATTTAAGTTAATAATTTAATTGGTGATATATGAAATTCAAATCGAATACCGAAATTTTGAACGAATTGTTAAATAAAGTAATGCCTATTGTACCCAAGAAAGCAAGTATAGTGGTACTTCAATACTTGTTTTTCGATTTGCACGATAACAATCTGAAAGTAATTGCAACAAATGAAGAATTGTCGATTCAAACAATTATCGAAGTTGATGGTATCGAAGATGGCAAGATATTAGTTCCTGCCA
>CAYOPF010000153.1:0-4433 GCA_964405755.1 uncultured Chloroherpeton sp. | reverse complement strand
TTTTTGGATAACTCTGGCAAAGTGTTAAAATTCAAGAGGTTATCCTCGAATGCATCAAATTTTTCCTTGCAAAGTAATGGCTTGATATTATTCAATCAATCTTCAAAAGGATTTTTTAAAGCATATAGTGAAGCAAAAATATTTGTTACAGATACTGCTTTGAATGTAATAGATTCCATAATAAGTGGTAATGGATATAAACCCTCTCCTCATAGTTCAGTTATTTTACCTAATGGTAATTATTTATATACATCATTCGAGGCGCGTGATGTGGATATGTCCCAGGTGGTAGCCGAGGGAAATCCAAATGCTGTCGTTGCTGGTGCTGTTTTGGTAGAATTGGATGTGAATAAAAAACCTGTATTTATTTGGAATAGTTGGGACTATATACCAATTAGCGATACATATCAGCCAATTAATGATTTCTTAAATCTAACGACATTATACTCCAATTTTAATTCTGTTGATTTGGATTTTGACGGAAATTATATTTTATGTAACAGATTGTTATCCGAGCTAACCAAAATTGACAGAAAAACCGGTAATATAATATGGCGAATGGGCGGTAAGCACAATCAGTTTAAATTTGTTAATGAAGCATATAAAGAAGATGGGCTTTATTTTTCGATGCAGCACGACATTAGATTATTACCAAATGGGAACATTACAATATTTGATAACGGCGAACAATTCAATCCTCAATCTTCGAGAGCAGTGGAGTACGAAATTGATGAAGAATCACTCACTGCAAAAAAAGTTTGGGAATATAGGCCAAATCCTAAGATTTTTACTCCAAGTGCCGGTTCGATGCAAAGATTGCATAATGGAAATTCTATCATGGGGTGGGGTAATACCAATGCTGTATCGCCTAAACGAGATATTACAGAAGTTGACCAAAACGGAAATATTGTGTTCGAAATGGCTTTACCAGCAAATAACATTACTTTTAAAGCATTAAAATTTCCTTATCCATTAATTCAGGCAAGTGCAATTGTATCCCGCCAGGAACTATATCCATCCAATACTTATGTGTTCGACAAAGATAATCAAAAAACTGGTGTAACATTCATTTATAAGCATATCGAAGGATCGCTTTCGATGTATAATACTTTAAAAATTACCAAATTTAATTTTGCTCCGGTTTATCCAATGTTTTCGATACCTACTCCTTATGTTTTGCCTTACCGGTATTGGTTCGAATATTCAAATATCGATACTTTTTATGCCGAAATTCGCTTTAAGGTGGATGATTTAGTTCTGATGAAAAAGCCCGAACAATTCAAAATATTCGTTCGCGATACAATTGGAAAAGGATACTTTACTCCACTTAACACAACCTACGATAAGGGCAAAAATGAATTAATCGTTTTTACAAGCAAAATGGGAGAATTCATCTTTGGAAAAATAGAAGAACAGCCAAAGCCACTTGCTCCTAATCTTGTTTCGCCAATTCAAGGCAAAGTGCTAAATAAAAATAAACCTGTTAAATTCAATTGGAATCCGAGAGGTTACTTTAGTTCCTCCAAAATTGTAATTGCAGAAAATAAAGATTTTTCGAAGATTATTAAGGCAGATAGCAATTTAAAAACTTCTAATTATGTTATCGACAAGCTTGAAAGTGACAAAACATATTATTGGAAGGTTGCAGTAAAAAATGATTTTGAATACGGTGATTGGTCCGAAACTTATGAATTTATTCTTACAGATGAATACCTGAATATTAAATTCCCTAACGGGGGAGAAACCTTCGTTGCAGATTCAGTTCGAAAATTTATCAATTGGACAATGAATATAGACGATCCCGTAAAAATTGAACTTTTGAGAAATAATCAATCAATTTTATCAATTATCGACTCTTTGGTAAGCTTTACAGGTGCTTTTGCTTGGGTAATACCTGCGAGTGTTCCTAACGATTCCACATATAAAATTAAGGTATCAAGCTTGAAAGATCCAAAAATATCGACAATTAGCAAAGAGAATTTTTCAATAATTAAAGCTAATAGCATTAATTCACAAAAAATTGATAATCTTTTTGTTGTATCGCCCAATCCAGCAAAGGATTATATAGAAATAAATATCGGGAGATGTTCCACACTTCAGATGTGTGGCACATCTGAAATCCAAATCTACAACACCTATGGCGATTGTGTGATTGACCTCACCCCAATCCCTCTCCTAACAGGCGAGGTGCTAAGAATTGAGGTTTCGCATTTGTCCACGGGAGTGTATTATATAAGGATTGGAAAGGAAACATCAATGTTTGTGAAGATGTAATATCTACATGGGCAAACTTTCGCTTGTCCCAGAAGGTCTTTAATAATAAATTTATTCAAAACCTTATTACTACATATAAAACTTAGTAGAAAGTAAAATGAATGGAATCATACTAATAACCTTATTACATTATTTAAACCAAATAAGGTTAATAAGGTCGGTTCTTTGTATTGCTTTATTTTTCTACTAAGGTTTGCGTTCGATAGATAAGGTTTATGATATTATTGCTCCTACTAGTATATATTGAAAACAAAAAATAAATCAAAACCTTATTACTTTTTATAAAATTACACGCGATAGGTATATTTATTCTATTCGAATTCTAAATGGATTTCGGCGGCGTGGACGGTATGGGTCAATACACCTATCGATATTGCATCAATACCGGTATCGAGATAGCCGTGGATGTTTTGTAGATTTATTCCACCGCTTGCTTCGGCAAAAATATGTTTATTTCCTTGACTGGGTCTGATTAGTCGAACACACTCGCGGATTTGATTTGGAGTCATATTATCCAGCAACAATCCGTCCACACCAACTTCCAATGCGATTTTTAATTGTTCTATAGTATCAACTTCCAATTCTACAAACAATCCTTTATGGTTGTCTTCCCTAATTTTTGTTAGCAATTCTTTTAAATCCTTCCCAGCTATATGATTGTCCTTAATCAGGACTCCATTTGATAGATTGGTTCGGTGGTTAGTTCCTCCCGAGGCTGCTACTGCATACTTATCGAATAATCTAAGTCCGGGAACGGTTTTGCGGGTGTCCAGAATTTTCACTCCATAAGGATTAGCCAGTTTGATAAATTCACGTGTTAAATTTGCAATTCCACACATTCTTTGCAACAGATTTAACAGCGTACGCTCCACAAGTAAAATATACCTTTTATTTCCTCTAACCTCAGCGATTGTCTGTCCTTTCAGAACGATTTCGCCATCACTAAAATTCAATGTAAATTGGAAATCTGAATTAAAAAAGTGTGGTAAAACGCATTTGCCCACAAAAACTAAATCAGCTTGAGCTATAATTTTAGCGGTGGTAATTTCATTGGTATCGATAGTCAATTCGCAGGTAGCATCGCCATGTGGGGCATCCTCGTCGAGGAATTGGGTGATTTTGGATTTTACATATTCCTCGGGAAGTTGCTTAATTTGCTCATAAATCATTTGCTAATCTCCAGCATTCTTTGTATCGGCAATAGTGCCTTTGTTCGGATATCTTCGGGAACGACGATTTCGGGTTGAAGTGTTTCGAACGATTTGATAATTTTGTCAAGTGTGTTCAATCTCATATAAGGACACTCGTTGCAGCTGCATCCATCAATATTTGGAACATCTAAATATGTCTTATGAGGTGCTTTCTTTTTCATTTCGTGAATAACGCCGGGCTCGGTTAAAATGATAAACTTGGTGTCGGCCGAATTGACAGCTGTATCAATTATTTTTGTGGTCGAACCAATTATATGGGCATATTTCAATATATTTGGCGGACATTCTGGATGAGCTAAAACAACTGCATCAGGGTGGTCGTTAGTCAATTGAATAACTTTCTCTTCCGAAAACATTTCGTGAACCTGGCAAGTGCCGTTCCAAAGCACCAAATCCCTTCCTGTTGCCTGACGGACAAATGCTCCCAGGAATTTGTCCGGAGCAAACAAAACTTGTTTTTCCTTTGGGATGGATTCGACAATTTTAACGGCATTGGACGAAGTGCAAATCAAATCGGACATTGCCTTGATTTCGGAGGTGGAATTGATATAGGTAACGACCACGCTACCGGGATATTGATCGACCCATTGCTTGAATACATTGGGCTGAGCCGAATCGGCTAACGAGCATCCCGCATCCAAATCAGGTATTATTACTTTTTTAGTAGGGTTCAAAATTTTAGCTGTTTCGGCCATAAAATGAACACCACAGAACATAATAATATCCTCATCCACTTGGGTGGCACGCTGGCTTAATGCCAGTGAATCGCCAACAAAATCTGCAATATCCTGAATGTCGCCATCTTGATAATAATGGGCAAGGATAATCGCGTTTTTTTCTTTTTTCAGTTGGTGTATTCTATAATTTTTTTCTTCTTTTGTTAGCATTTAATCATTCAATTTTAGTGAATATTCTGCAAAAGCATCAGATGTTTCATATACTCGGACT
>CAYOPF010000152.1:0-4458 GCA_964405755.1 uncultured Chloroherpeton sp. | reverse complement strand
AATGGTCGATCAAGCCGAGAAAGTTACGCTCACAAGCCGTGCCTTACGCAACGACAAATTGCCTATGCTCTACAAGAAACTGAACGAAATGACAGGTTACGAAAAGTTTTTACCAATGAATACTGGCGCTGAAGCAGTAGAAACTGCTATAAAAACTGCTCGTAAATGGGCTTATCAAGTAAAAGGACTACCCGAAAACTCAGCAGAAATTATTGTTGCAACCGAAAATTTCCATGGCCGAACTTCCACAATTATTAGTTTCTCGACCGATCCCGATGCTTATGAATTTTATGGTCCATTCACACCAGGGTTTAAAATTGCAGAATATGGAAATATCGAAGATTTTAAACAAAAAATCAACAACAAAACTGCGGCTATTCTGATTGAACCAATCCAAGGTGAAGCCGGAATAATTGTTCCACGAAAAGGTTTCTTAAAAGAAATAGAAGCAATTTGCAAGGAAAAGAATATTTTGTTCATTTGCGACGAAATCCAATCTGGACTAGGCCGAAGCGGAAAATTGTTTGCACATTATTACGAAGGTGTCCGCCCCGATATAGTAGTAGTTGGAAAAGCACTTGGTGGTGGTTTCTATCCTGTCTCTGGAATATTGGCAGATAGTCATATCTTGGACGTGTTCCAACCCGGCACACACGGATCCACATTTGGAGGTAATCCCTTAGCAGCTGCAATTGCTATTGCTTCACTAGAAGTAATTGAAGAAGAAAAATTAGCTGAACGCTCATTTGAATTAGGAAACTACTTCGTTGAGCAACTTAAAGCAATTAATTGCCCTTATTTCCAGGAAGTTCGAGGTGCAGGATTATGGATTGGCTTGCAGTTAAATACAAAAGCACGTCCATTTACCGAAGCATTGAAGAACGAAGGAGTATTAGCAAAAGAAACACACGTACATACTATTCGTTTTGCTCCACCTTTGGTTATAACCAAAGAAGAAATAGATTGGGCTATTGACAAAATTCGTAAAGTGTTTAACGAAGTAAAACCAATTGAATAATTTAAAAATAATTAAAATTAAGGAGTTTTTATGAACAAAGTTAAAGTTATTATTATCGGCGCTGCTGGACGCGACTTTCACAACTTCAATACAGTTTATCGCAATAACCCAAATTACGAAGTAGTAGCTTTCACAGCCGCACAAATTCCAGATATTGCTGGACGTAAATATCCTGCAGAATTAGCTGGGGAATATTATCCAAATGGTATTCCAATTTATGATGAAGCTGATTTGGAAAAGTTGATTGTTGACCTGAAAGCCGAAGAATGTGTACTATCCTATAGCGATTTACCTTACGATACAGTTATGCACATCGGTAGTCGAGTTATGGCCGCAGGTGCTAAATTCTCGATGATGGGATCGTATCCTACTATGATTAAATCCACTAAACCAGTGATTTCTATTACCGCTATCCGTACTGGTTGTGGTAAAAGTCAAACTACACGCGCTATTGTAAACGCATTATTAGCAGAAGGAAAGAAAGTTGTGAGCGTACGCCATCCTATGCCTTATGGCGATTTAGTTGAGCAAAAAGTTCAAAGATTTGCAACAATCGAGGATTTAACCAAACATAAGTGTACAATCGAAGAAATGGAAGAATACGAGCCACATATCGCTATGGGTAGTGTTATATACGCAGGAGTTGATTATGAAGCAATCGTTCGCGAAGCCGAAAAGGAAGCAGATGTAATTGTTTGGGATGGCGGGAATAATGACATGCCTTTCTATACTCCAGATTTATCAATCGTTGTCGTAGATCCACTTCGCCCAGGTCACGAAATAGGTTACTATCCAGGTGAAGTTAATTTGAGAATGGCTGATGTTGTAGTAGTAAATAAAGTGGATAGTGCCTATCCCGAAGATGTTGAGGAAGTTATGAACAACGTTCGAACTTACAATCCAAAAGCGAGAATAGTTTTAGCTGCATCTGCTTTGATCGTGGACAATCCAGAATTGATCCTGGGTAAAAAAGTATTAGCAATCGAAGATGGCCCAACTCTAACGCATGGCGAAATGACAATTGGTGCTGGTGTGGTTGCTGCTCAACGCTTTGGCGCAGCTGAATTGGTCGATCCACGTCCTTGGGTTGTTGGTAAAATCGATGAAACTTATCAGAAATATCCATACATCGGAACACTTTTACCAGCAATGGGTTATGGCGACCAACAAATGAAAGACTTGGAAGAAACTATCAACCGTGTAGAGTGCGACTCAGTAATAATTGGAACACCAATCGATTTAGCACGTTTCATTAAAATAGATAAACCAAACACCCGTGTTTATTACGAATTATCCGAAATTGGCAAACCAGATATGAGAGATTTAGTAAAGGAATTTTTAAATAAAAAATAAATGTGTGGTTTATTTTAATATCTAATTCACTACTGAATTAGTTTGAAAGCCCTACTGCAAAGCGGGGCTTTTTTGCGAAACAGAGCTTAATAATTTCCCACTGATGAGCCATTGAGGGGACTTGAACCCCTGGCCTGCTCATTACGAATGAGCTGCTCTACCAACTGAGCTACAATGGCAGTAATTACAAAATTATTAAAAAAATAATAAAGTTTTAAGTGATTTTTTGTAGTTTTGCATAAGCAACCATAATTTGCTTGCGCCCTACCGATGTGAAATCGATTGTGAGTTTTAAATTCTGATTCTGTCCCGATATTGCCACAACTTTCCCTTCTCCGAAAAAAGGATGGATAAGTCGCTCGCCCAACCGATATCCCTGATCTTCGGGTAGTTGCGAGTAGTTACTTTGGCGAGGTTCGTCGTCGAAGAATTTTTGTTTGGGCAGCGGTTTCTTACCAAATCCAAACTCTTTTGAGTAAAAATTACCAGTACTGGTTTTTGAGGTTTTAGCCGATAAATCGTTCCAATCTAACAATTCTTTGTTTATTTCGTACAAAAATGTTGAAGGGGACTGATATTGGTATTCACCAAACCTTGATCTTTGACGTGCGTAGGTTAAAAATAAGCGTTTTTTTGCACGAGTCATTCCAACATAGAAAAGGCGACGCTCTTCTTCTTCCTCTTCCTTATTGTTAGGTCCACGCACAATTGGGAACAAACCTTTTTCCAATCCTGAAATGAAAACAACCGGAAATTCCAATCCTTTTGCTGTATGAATTGTCATCATCGAAACCATACTGCCGTCAAATTGTTTGATATCAAAATCAGTTAGTAGCGAAATTTGCTGGAGATAATCACTTAGGCTTTGATTGGGATTTTCGCGTCCAAAAAGAATGATATCGTTTAGTAACTGAGAAATATTATTCCAGCGTTCGGTCATTTCGGTGCTATCGATTTGTCGATACATTTCGAACAATCCTGTTTCCTCCAGGTATTCAGTTACAAGTTCTTCGAGGGGTTTTTCTTCTAATTGATCTTTGTATGTTTGAATTAGTTTCACAAAGTTCTTGAGAGTAACAACTGCACGAGTTTGCAAACCTTGAATATCTTCGGCTTGAGTAAGGCTATCGAATAATGAGATATTTGAGTTCTTTGAATGTGAAATTGAATGCTCCAGTGAAGTTTTTCCAATTCCACGAGGTGGTTCATTTATTATTCTCAATAATGAAATATTATCGTTCGAATTGAGCAATAATCTTAAATAAGCCAAAACATCCTTGATTTCTTTTCTTTGATAAAACGACAATCCCCCAAATATCCGATATGGGATATTGTAGGTTCTAAACGATCTTTCCAGTATTAACGATTGTGCATTGGTTCTATAAAGGACAGCAATATCTCCAAAGTCTAATTGGTCATTAACAACCTTCTTAATCTGATGGGCAATCAAACTGCCTTCTTCATTTTCATTTTCGGCATCGATAACTTTTGTTTTTTCGCCGAATTCATTTTCGGTCCACAATTTTTTAGGAATTTGATTACGATTGTTTTGAATTACAGAGTGAGCAGCATCCAAAATTGCAGTAGTAGAGCGGTAGTTTTGTTCCAATCTGATTTGCTTTGCCGCTGGGAAATCTTTTACAAAGTTCAGAATGTTTTTAATCTCTGCTCCTCGCCATCTATATATACTTTGGGCATCGTCGCCAACAACAAAAATATTGGAATGTGCTTTTGCGAGATTCCATACTATTCTATATTGAGGTTTGTTTGTATCTTGGAACTCATCTACCAAAATATAACGGAATTGTTGTTGGTATTTTTCAAGAATAGTTTTATTAGAAATAAATAAGTCGAGAGTGTTTAATAACAAATCGTCGAAATCCATTGCTTTGCTTCTGTATAGTTCATCTTGGTAATTCAAATAAAGTTGTGCTATCTTTTTTTCGTATGTTGTTTGGGCCACCCGAGCATAATCCAATGCATTAACCATATCGTTCTTTGCTTTCGAAATTGTATGCTGAACTGATTGAGGGGACATTTCGTTTTGGGTAACATTGTTGTCCTTCATTATTTGCCTAATCAGCGAG
>CAYOPF010000151.1:0-4504 GCA_964405755.1 uncultured Chloroherpeton sp. | reverse complement strand
CCAATCTTTCCTGTTCGGGCATCCATAACGAAAACTCGGTTTTTTTCGACCACAACAATGCTATCGCCGTTTGCAAAAAACTTTGCCGCCCAAATTTCATCGCTAAGACTTAATTTTGTTGTCCACACTATTTGTGCAGTATCCACTTCCTCCGTCCCCGCCCGCTGCCCAGAGATGAGCAACACCAATAAAGCGAAGATTAATTGGATTTTTTTCATTTTCTATTCCTCCAAAAAAATACTTTTTGAAAATTGCAAATTACTAATATCTATATAATCCATTAAACCCCGTTTTTGTTTCAAAGTACATTAAAATAATTTTTTAGGAAGAGAAAGAAAAACCTAACTCCCACGGCAGAACTCCCCCGTCCCCTCTTAAAAAGAGGGGGGGAATATAGTATGATTCGTCTCCCTCTCTCTTCTTAAGAGAGGGGGGTGGGGGGGTGAGTTCGCAGATGAATTTCAGAATTAATTAAATAGGTAATATAATTCTTAATTGTATTTAATTGAGTTAAATATTTTATCGAAAGCTATGTTCAAAGTATCTACAAAAATTGGTTTTATTGTTTTGCTGAAATCTTTTGAGGAGGCTAATTTTGGTAAAATAACTGATTGGAAACCCATTTTATCGGCTTCTTTAATTCTCGAATCGATATGCGAAACAGAGCGAATTTCACCAGTGAGTCCCACTTCGCCGATGACGATTGCTTTTTGGGGAATAATCGTTTCATAATATGAACTGATAGTTGCCATAGCAACTGCCAAATCGATAGCAGTATCATCAATTCTTAGGCCTCCGGTAATATTAACAAACACATCCCTATTGCCGAAATTCATTCCTAACTTCTTCTCCAATACTGCTAAAATCAATTGCAGACGCTTCATATCAAATCCATTAGAATTCCGCTGAGGATAGGAATAGCCCGAATTGCTTACCAATGCTTGAACTTCGACCAATAAAGGGCGTGTTCCTTCCATGGCGCAGGAAATTGCAACTCCTGGGGTATTGATAAGATTATTGAGGAAAATTTCAGAGGGATTTTTGATTTCCATCAAACCCCTATCGCCCATTTCGAAAATACCAATTTCGTTTGTCGAACCAAACCTATTTTTAAGTGTTCTAAGGATTCTGTAAGAGTAATGTTTGTCGCCTTCGAATTGCAAAACAACATCAACGATATGCTCGAGTAATTTTGGTCCTGCCAAATTTCCTTCCTTTGTTATATGGCCGACTAATACTATTGCCGTCGAGCTTTGCTTAGCAAATTCTGTAAGTTTGGAGGCACATTCGCGAATTTGAAGAATTGCACCTGGCAAACCATCTATTTGGTCGGAATGGACCGATTGGATAGAATCAATTATCACAAATTTGTAATTTTTCGTTTTCAGGATATTTAAAATTTCTTCAAGGTTAGTTTCTGTGTATATTTCAAGGTCCTTTCGGTCGCCATAAATTCTGCGAAATCTCATCGATATTTGTTGTTTGGATTCCTCACCGGAAATATACAAACAATCTTCAACTGGGAATTGAGAACAGACCTGAAGTAGTAGAGTAGATTTTCCAATTCCTGGATCACCACCTAACAAAATGACCGAACCTGGGACAATTCCTCCGCCAAGCACTCTGTCGAACTCTTGTATTGTCGAAAAATAACGATTAATTGTATCTGCTTTTACTTGTGATATTAACAGAGGTTTTTCGATGGACGTTGAATGCCTTGTTTTTCTGGAATCGTTGGAAACTTCTTCAGAAAAGGAATTCCACGCTTCGCACGAAGGGCACTTGCCTAACCACTTGGCTGAACGATAGCCACAACTTTGGCAAACGTAGAAAATTTTATTCTTCATTTATAGGATTAGTCGAGAGAACTCAAGTCCACATCGTTAATAGAAATTTGGTTGTTCTTAACTGATTCGACAATGCCTGTTAATTTCTTGATTTTTTCGGCTTGAATGCTAAGTTTGGAGAGAACTCCAGCTTTTGCAATCAATAGTTTTTCTTCGACTGGTTTGCTCAAGAAATCATCTGCACCAGTATCTATTGCTTTAATCTGAGTAGGAACATCGTTGAGAGCTGTAACAATTACAACTGGTATGTCCTTGGTAGCTTCGGCTTGTCTTAAATTCTTCACAGTTTCGTAACCATCCATTCTAGGCATCATCACATCCAATACAATTGCATCTGGAACGCGTTGGGATACTTTTTCAAGACATTCCACACCATCGTAAGCTTCGGCAGCTTCCAAGCCACTTGCTTCCAGGTACTTTCTCATAAGTTTAGTTGTAATCTTGTTATCATCAACTACAAGAACATAAGGTTTTCTCATTTCTTCTCTATTTTTTTATTTAATTTACAAAAATATGAAATTTTTATTAATTTTGAAATTATTCTTTATAAAATTATTAATTTTGAACAATTGAGATAAATCATAGCAATAATTTTGCTGGAAACAGGTGAAAATCCTGTGCTGTTCCGCAGCTGTAAGGTGGAGGGACAAATCGAGCCAAATGGCAACCACTGATTAGGAAATTGGGAAGGTGATTTGTTCCGACGAAGCCAAGCCAGAAGACGGATTTATTTCGGGCTCATTTGTTTTTTTGCGAGAACAAAATATAATGAGAAGATAGAATACCTCCATTTTATCAGTTATAGATTGCTATTCCATCCTCTCAGTGTATTAACAGACCATATTAATTTATAAAGGATATTTATGTATTACTTTTCAAAAACATTATTTTTTGCTTTTATTTTAATCTTCTTAGCCAATGCAACTTATGCATATCAATTCAAGTATGTCCGGGATGTTGAAGTTGGGAATGAACCTGTTGGTGTGTTTTACGATAGTCAAAACAATCAATTCCATATTTTTTGCAAGGGAACCGACAAAAATTTCAATTCAAAATTCGAACCCGATAGTGGGGACGTTGTTCCTACTTGGTGGACGCTTAAAACCGAAATCACTGGTGAAATCAAAGAAATAAAAAAGGTTAAGGAATTCGAATTTAATTCCATTCCATTTCCTTTCCGTCCTGCTTTTGCTCCAGCTGAGAGGTTAATATTCATTAATCACTACGACGGAATAGCAGTTTACAACTTGGATAATTACCAACAAATTGGTACAAAACTTGAATTTTTGGGAGTGAACGGACTCGATTACAGATCTGGTCATTTGTTGATTTCTAAGACTACCTTTGGTCTTACTGTCGATACTATATTGGTATATAGTATAGCACAAAATAAAGTGATGAATAAATACCCCGTTGGAAAAAATCTAATGTATGCAAAAATGTTTCAACCCAACAACCCCGATTTTAAGGGAATTGCAGCAATATCGATGGGAAACTTTGGTTCAGATAGTTCAAATTTGCACATTGCTCGTTTTTCCCATTTCCAACAAGCTGAATTCGCAGACACATTAATAGGAAACACCGCAAATTATATGGATATAATTGACAATAAATTCTTAGTAGTTCCTGTTATGCTTTCGAACAAATTTATCCTAACCGATTTGAATAATGACTCATACTTTTCGACGATTACTTTAGGTGAAGAGGCAAGCTGGGATGGACCTTCATTCTCTAAACTGTGTAGAATTAAATCCAATGAAAACCTAACTGAATCCGAATATTTGATATTTACAACAACATATTCAGGAAATCTGGAAATATATCGATTTTCCAACAATGAATTTCCCGAAGGAGGATATGAGAGATCAATCGAATTCTTAAATACGATTGAATTGAAGAATAAAGGAGAAGCTTTGGATTTCTCAACGATTTCCGAGAAAGGTATTATCCAGGTTGTCGTTGCCAATTCATTAAAACCCAATTATTCAGCTAATAATACGGTCTCATTAATAAATATCGAAGGAATTACTTCAGCAAAAAATGAAACTAAAGATTCATTTTTCATATTTAGCGATACTCAACTAAAATTCGTAGGCAGTATGTACACAAATTCTAATATTTCTATCTTCGATATTAATGGTAATACCGTCAGAACTGTCAATAACATAAACACTATTTCTACTTCAAATTTATCAAGCGGAACATACATTGCAAAATATTTCGACGGCTCCAGGTCCTATTTATACAAATTCAATATAGTTAGATAGTAAATTGAATTTAATAAGAAATATATTGATTTGCATTTTATTTTCAAATATTGTTGTAATTGCCCAAGATACAATTAGTTATAAAACCAAGCAAATTCTTGTAATTGATTCAGCTTCGATTGATACTCAAAAATACAGTGGGATGACTGTTAGAACGATTAAATTGACAAATGCTAATACACAAAATATAAGCGACTTGATTAATTCTATACCGTTAATAAATTTTACTCAATATGGCGGAGTTGGTTCCCTATCAACAGTAAGTATTCGAGGAACCAGCTCGAACCATTCGATAATTTCGATAAATCAGATACCGTTGAATAATTCAGCAAATCCGTTTGTTGATATTAATTTACTCCCGTGTGAATTATTTGATGAAATTAACATAAT
>CAYOPF010000150.1:0-4531 GCA_964405755.1 uncultured Chloroherpeton sp. | reverse complement strand
AAATTTACTTTATCAGAAATATAATCCCCAACTAATCTGGTATATATTTTTAGCAATTGGGTTAATTAGCATTATTGGATTGCTTATACTATCCAATAAAATCAAAAAGATTGAAAATAATTAAATTGATTAAGACTCTCAATCAATTAACTTAATCTATTCTTTCTTCGATATATTCACGTATTTTGCTTACTGGAATTCTATCTTGAAGCATAGAATCGCGATTTCTTATCGTCACTGAGTGATCTTCCAGAGTTTGTCCATCAACTGTGACGCATAATGGCGTTCCAATCTCATCCTGACGGCGATAGCGTCGGCCGATAGCACCTGATGTGTCATATTGTGTTGGGAAATATTTCTGTAAATCCTTGTAGATTTTATGTGCATATTCGGGCATTCCATCTTTGTTGACAAGTGGAAATACTGCCAAAGTGATTGGTGCAAGTCGTGGGTGGAAGCGCATCACTACCCGTGTTTCCTCCTTGCCATCCTCTGTAATTTTTTCTTCATCGTATGCATTGCAGAGCATTGCCATGAATCCTCGCGATACTCCGCCAGAGGTTTCGATTACATAAGGAACGTATCTATCTTGATTAACTGTATCTACATATTCCAACTTCTTGCCAGAATGGCTCTGATGGCTGTTCAAATCGAAGTCTGTCCGCGAGTGTATTCCTTCTATCTCGCCAAAACCAAATGGAAACTCAAATTCGATATCCACTGCATAATTTGCATAGTGAGCTAATTTTTCGTGCACTTTCCACTTCATTTTGCTTTCCTTCATTCCCATTTTCAGATACCAGTTCCAGCGTTGTTCCTTCCAATACTCGAACCATTCTTTTTCCGTGCCGGGTTTAATAAAATACTGCATTTCCATTTGTTCGAATTCCCGTGTACGGAAGAGGAAATTTTTTGTATTTATTTCGTTGCGGAATGCTTTACCAATCTGAGCTATTCCAAAGGGTGGACGCATACGAGCTGAATCCATCACATTCTTGAAATTAACAAATATACCTTGTGCAGATTCCGGACGCAGATAAACCGTTCCCGATTCGTCCTCCACCGGTCCCACAAATGTCTTGAACATCAAGTTAAAATTGCGAACCTCAGTCCATTCGGTTGAGCCCGACACCGGACATGTGATTTGATAACCAGTAATAATATCGAAATAATCCTCGTTCTTCTCTGCTTTATTCAACTTTTCTTCGATTTCGTTTGCCAGATCGCTCTTATTCTTATTTCGCAATTTCTGAATAAATTCCTCAATTAAGTTATCGGCACGATAGCGAGCTTTACTCGTTTTGTTGTCTATCATCGGGTCCGAAAATTGTGCAACGTGGCCACTTGCAACCCATGTTTTTGGGTGCATTATTATTGCGGCATCCACCCCGACTATGTCGTCGCGGTAAGTCATTTCGCGCCACCACGCCTGTTTGTAATTATTCAGCAACTCCACACCCATCGGACCGTAATCCCAAAATCCGTTCAATCCGCCATAAATCTCTGATGATTGGAATACGAAGCCTCGCCGCTTGGCTAACGATATTATTGTATCAAGTTTTATCATTTTTATTTCTTATTTTACATAAACTTCAAAATTACGAAAAATTGTAATATTTGGGAATGCGATTGATTATTAATTCTCAATTAAATCGAAAAATGTTTATGGAATGCTGCGAAAAAAACGGCAAGGCACGGAAGTGGGGGAGTTCCCACTATTTTTCGATAATCTTTACTATTGTGCGGCGATTGCGTTTGCGGCCCTCTTCGGTGCGGTTATTGTCGATGGGCGATAGCGAACCCTTGGGGTGGGAGATGATTTGTTCGGGACGCAATCCTTGTTTAATCAGGTATTTGCCAATTTCGTCGGCGCGTTTTTGGGTGATTTCGAAGTTCTCGGAAATGGAGCCAAAGTTGTCGCTATGCGATTCGATAAGCACGCGAGAGCGGGGATTGAGCAGCACTTGTTTTGCCAATTGGCGCAAGTCCGATTGGTTGTTTTTGGTTAATCCCACATCGCGAGGTTTGTTATATTGAATGTTAACAGAGGATTTTGCCGGAGTTTCGATTGTTGCAATTTCGCTGTTCTGCTTTTCGATTATATTTAGTATAGCTTGCTCTTCGGGCGAAACATCGAGCGAAGCAGGCTTTTTGTCTGTGGGTTCGCTTCCTGGTTGCGGATTAAAATCTTCCTCTTGCCTTGTTGCACGAGTTCCTGCAAGTGCACCACCGGTTGCTATAGGAACACCATCGATTTTCTTTTGTCCGATTTTCACAATTGTTAAATCAACATGACCGATAAAATCGCCATCTGGTTTTTTAACAACTGTTATCTGTTGAAATTCAGGAATTGTATAGGATTTAAGAACACTTAATTGTATTGAATCAAGATACACTTTGAAATTACCCAATGGCAAACCAGAATAGAAATAGCTACCATCCGAGAATACGGTAATAGATGCCTTAAAGTCGTTGTCCAAACCTTCAATATGAACCTTCATCCCATTTTGTGTTTGCTTGCCGTCATCTGTTTTTCTAAATATTGTACCTTCTATCATGCCACCCAACCGACATTGAATATCAATATTAGTTGTTGAATATGGTGTTGAGTAAAATGAAAAGCTATACTTATCTGGTATGATCAGAGGGTTACTAAATGAAGAAGGATCAACTTGTATGTTGTATCGCCTGCCTGGCAATAAATTTGTTATATATTTTGCTGTTTTACCTTTTATTATTTGAGCAAATTCATTGGTGATAATAAAATTAGGTTCTAAAAGTGCCTTATCAATACCGTCATCATATTTATCATTTCCGTTCTGATCTATATAGAAACGAATAGCAGCCGTACTCCGCCCATAATTACTGGAACCCATGTTGCTCACAAGTCTGAATTTTAATTCTACTGGGTCGAATTCCAATGTACCCGATACATTTGCACTTGCACTATAGGAATCATTGTTCTGATAGTTTGCTGTGGCAGATGAGCGAAAAGTTTCCAAATTTAATGTTAAACCTAAACTTGAATTTAATATTTTTTGTTGAGTGTTATATGTTGAGGAAAATGTTATGAAGGAATTTCTACTTATACTCTTATTGAATGAAAGACCTGCATAATAGAATTTCAAATCCTCGGGATTTAACCCTATATTGAATGATATACGCCCATTACTAAATATAGAAAGTAATCCTGAAAAGTCTCCAAAGTAGGTGGTTAGTTCACCGGTCATATTGTGGAACGCTTTGTCAAAATTACCTGATCTTTCGGCGATTGCCATGTTATGTCGAAAAGCCATACTATATTTGTTCAAGTAAAAACTTAAATTTGTATTAACACTATAAGTACTAAAATTGATGAACTGAGAGCGATATCCAGATAAATATATTGAAACAGGTATGGAAAATATCCTACTAACACTTGTGTAGAGCTGGAGCGTGTTCAGAACGCTAGAGTTCATTTTGGAATTTTTTGTATCATAATATGTATAAACAATGTCCCACGAACCTAAAAATGAAGGTGGTATCAGATAATTTAATTGGTAAACACCCAGATTGTTTGCCATAAGTTTAATTAAAGTCTGGGAAAATAAGTTTATATTTTGATTTAATGAAATATAAAAATCTTCTGTTGCTTCCTGTTTTTCGGCATACATATTTATTGTGTACCAATCAAATATACCGGCAGTTATTGTTCCATTTATCGAGCTTATCCCAGATGTGAAATCCCTGCCAAGGTTAGCAGTGTAAAGGAAAGTGCCGGGCTTTAATAATTCACTGGATATATTTATTGTGTTCCTCCAGTCCTCAAACTCGCCCTTTGGTCCAAATTTTCTTAAATAGATACTTGTCTGACCATAAGATATTGGCAGTACAAAATTATAATATCCTGTTAAGTCAGTTTTTTGTGAGCCGAACAACTGGTTATCCACAAATAACTCTATTACCCAGTTTGAATCTGCTTTACCATCGACAACAAAATCCGAAAATCCGAGAGGAACTTTTTGGTTTTCATTTGTCAACTGAAGACCATAAAGCTGAGGAGCACGGCGAGTATAACCTTTATTCGAAAAATTCCTCATCGACAAACTTGATAAATTTCCAAATGATATTGAATTAATATAAGGATTGTCCAGGATATATCTCCAGCGTAGATTTGTATTGGATATTATGTCCTCGCGGGAATTAGATCCACTTATTGAGTACTGAAACTCGCCATTAAGCAACAGCATTCCAAGATTTGTATTGAACGAAAGGCTATTTGAATTTTTACTTCCACTGTACGATAGAGAATAGTCGATATTGCCACCATTGATTAGTACAAATTTACGCTCACTAACCAACGGACCATATTCAAAATTTCTTATTTCACGTTTAAAATTATTACTAAAATAATCAGCGAGTTCTACTCTTTTAACTGGTAATAGGTATGGGGACGCAATGTTCACCATCAAATCATTAAATGATGTTGAAATTCTGAATTGGAAAACATCCGCAAAAAGTTCGGTAGTTACAAAAATTTGGTCGTCTACAT
>CAYOPF010000149.1:240-4559 GCA_964405755.1 uncultured Chloroherpeton sp. | reverse complement strand
CACTCAGAAGCAAGCTATTAATCTTATTAACGAAAATCTTAAAATCGAAGTTCAAGTTGATAAAACAACAGCATATATTGGTGAACCAATTGTTGCAACATACAGAATATTAATGCACCCCCAATTAGCAGTATTGCAATTAACCCCCGAAAAAACACCACAATTAAATGGCTTTTGGAACCAGGAAATCGACATTGGAAAAATTGAGTATAATCTTCAAAATATCAACAACAAAACATATCAAGTTGCTATAATTAAAAAGGTAATTCTTTTTCCTCAGCAAAGTGGTAAATTAACAATAGATTCCTATGAATTCAACACCACTGTAAGGTTGCAACTACAGGGACAGAGAAGACAACGAAACGATCCTTTCGATCAGTTTTTTGATAGCTTCTTTGACGATTTTTTCAATAAATCATACAAGGACTTTAACACGATAGTAAAATCGCCTTCGATAGCAATCAATGTTAAAGAGCTGCCTAAAGGTGCCCCTCTATCTTTTACTAATGCAGTTGGGGATTTTAAAATAAATTCATGGTTAGACAAAACATCAACAAAAACTGGCGAAGCTATAACCTACAAACTTAAATTTGAAGGTAAAGGAAATTTTAAGTTGCTAACTACGCCGACATTAAATTTACCTTCGAACATTGAGACCTACGAACCAAAGACAATTGACAATACAAGGATTACCGGATCCAATATCGAAGGGAGTGTTACTTACGAATATGTACTAATTCCACAAACACCAGGGGAGTATAAAATACCACCTTACGAATTTACTTTTTTTGATTTGGTTAGTAAAAAATATGTTACTCAAACAACTCAAGATCTAACACTAAAAGTTACACAAGGCGACAATAAAAATACATCAATATCTGGTGTTTCCAAAGAAGATATCCAGTATTTAAATCAAGACATAGATTTTATAAAAACAGAAATAGGTCAATATTCTGGTTCATTTTTCTTTTCATCGATCCATATTGCTTTTATTAGTTTTCCATTTTTATTACTTCTATTGGCAATCATAATTTTGAAAAGGAGAAAAGAAAGATTCGAAAATCAAATGTCTTTCCGTCAAAACCAAGCACGTAAGTTAGCAAAGAAAAGGTTATCCAGTACGAAAAAGTATTTGGATAATAAACAATTCAACAATTTCACAGAAGAGTTAAATCGAGCAATATGGGGATTTATGAGTGATAAATTTACCATAGAATTTTCAAAATTAACTCGAGACAACATTGAAGAATATATGATTAAGAATGGGTTGAATAATGAATTTATCAACGAAACTATTGATTTACTCGATAAAGCCGAATATATCCGTTATGCCCCTCAAACTACTGAAACAGACTTTTTGCAGATCTACACTACTGCCGAAAACATAATATCAAAAATTGAGGAGTCATTAAGATGAGAAAAATACTTTTTTTGATGTTTCTTTTTTCCACTTCACTGTATGCTAACTCATTCGATTTAGCAAACAAATATTATACTGAAAAACAATTCCAGAAGGCTTTGGAAATTTTTCTTGATTTATCAAAAAAAAATGAACCAACTGCAAATTTGTATTATAATATCGGAAATTGTTACTATAGATTAAACCAAATAGGAAACGCAATTTTATTTTACGAAAAAGCATTGAAAATCAACCCAGATGACGAAAGTATCCAAAAAAACCTAAAAATAGCTAACGCTAAAACAATCGACAAAATTACTCCAGTAACCAAAATATTTGTATATCAATGGTATGATGACTTAATTCAAAAAAATTCTCCTACATTTTTTTCTATTTGGAGTATTGCGTTTATTTGGATATCAATTGGTTTTGCAATACTGTTTTTCATAACAAAACGATCTAATACAAGGAAGTTTTCATTTTATATATCAATAATTTCTTTTTTTCTATTTTTTGTTATGATTTGGTTCGGTTATCAATCTGATAATTTTCATCAACAAACTCAAAGTGCGGTTCTAACTGTGCAGTCGGTTTATGTTAAAAGTTCACCAGATGCAAATTCTACTGATTTATTTATAATTCACGAGGGAATAAAATTTGAATTAAAGGATAATTTGTCGGACTGGTTTAAAATTCGTTTATCAAATGGAGCTACAGGATGGATAGAAGAAAGAAATTTTGGGAAAATATAAGACAAAGTGAATGAAAAAACTACTTTATCAGGAGATATTAACACAACGAAAGACTGTTGAGAATATAAAGCAAGTTTTTCGCCATCCAATAACTTTGATTTTACATAATATTCGTAGTGCTTATAATGTTGGTTCAATTTTTAGAACTTCAGACTCTGCATTAGTCGAAAAAATCATATTATGTGGTTTTACTCCACACCCACCAAATAGCGAAATTGAAAAAACATCCCTCGGAGCTATAGAGTCGGTGCCTTGGTGTTACGAAAAAGATATTATCCATGCAATTCAAAAAGAAAAAACGCTTGGAAAATTAATTTATGCTGTTGAACTGACAAATCAATCAATACCATATAAAGAATTGGAAAAAAATGAATTTCCTTTATGTTTTATTTTGGGTAATGAAATAACTGGTGTTGATGATTATGTTCTGGAGCATTGCGATAGAGCTATAGAAATTCCAATGTTTGGGGTTAAGCATTCGTTAAATGTTAGTGTAGCAACCGGAATAGTTGTATATGAAGCTGTAAATATTTGGTTAAAATAAGGAAATTTATGTCGCTAAGAATTTACTTTCCTTCAAATAGTTATCTTGCAGATTTAACTAAAAATTACAACAATATATCTAATCGTTTGGATTTAACTAAGATTGATGAGAAATTGAATTTAATATATCTATTAGAAAATCGCGAAGTAGATTTAGCACTCGTCGACCCATTAACTTATTCTAGTATTTCTTCGGAAAACGATTATGCAATAGTACCCACAAAATGCTTGATTACAGTAGGATATACCGGCATTGCAAGTATTTATTTTGCAAAGTATCTGCGTGAAATTGAGAACATTGCATTTAGTTCACAAAATAAATTTTTTGCAATTATATCATCAATAATTTTAAAAGAAAAGTATTCATTCGAAACCAAGCTTGTTGAATTAAATGAAATTAAACTTGATGACCTAAAAAAGTTTGATTCAATTATTGATACAAAAAAGTTTGATGGATATAATAATTCTCTTGATTTTACCGAAGAATGGTTCGATACTTTTGAATATCCTTTGCCGATTGCTTTTTGGATAGCACCTGAAGAATATGATTATGATTCGATTAAACAAGTTACAGAATTACTTTTTGAATCACAGAAATCGCAAGATATCATAACTGATTTTCAGCAAACCTTATATTCATATTTCGAAAGAGAGGGACTTATCATAAATGAATTTTCAGAAGAAGTAATAAAAACTTTGGAAGAGCTAACACAATTGTTTTATCAGTTAGGATTGGTTGATAATATGAAAGATATTAAAATATTAGGTAGTGAAGATATTTAAAAACACATCTTTTCTAAAATTTGTTGTAATTTTGTTTTTGTATTAAAATCATTTTTAAAAATTATGGTGTAATTATGTTGAATCAAATCATTGCTAAGTTGTTACCTTATTTTCCAAAAAGTTTAGTTTATGTTTTTGCAAAAAAATACATTTCAGGTCCTCATCTTGATGATGCAGTTAGAGTTACACAAGATTTAATGTCTATCAATGGATGTTCGACAATTGATGTATTAGGTGAATTTGTAACAACTCGCGAAGCAGCAAATCATGAAGCCGAAATGTGCTTAAAAGTAGTTGATGCAATAGAGAAAAATCATTTAGAATCTTATTTATCAATTAAACCAACATCAGTAGGCTTAGGTATTGACTATGATTTTGGTTATAATAATATCAAGAAACTTGTATCATATTGTCAGTCCAAGGGAATTAGAGCAAGATTGGATATGGAAAATTCTCCTTATACCGATGACACATTAAAAGTATATCGACAACTAAGAGAAGAAGGATTTGAAAACGTTGGATGGGTGCTTCAGGCTTATATGAAACGATCTGTTCAGGATGTTTTGGACCATACACAATACAAGCCAAATGTGAGACTTTGTAAAGGTATTTACAACGAATCTCCCGAAATTGCCTATAAAGACAAGGAAGAAATTCGTACTAATTACAAAAAATTATTGAGGTTGATGCTTGATAATGAATATTATGTTGGAATTGCTACTCACGATGAACCTCTCATACTTGATGCACTCACAGAGGTGAAACGCAGAAATCTGACCCGTGATGAATACGAATTCCAGATGTTGTTGGGTGTAAGAGAAGAACGTCGAAATCATTTATTA
>CAYOPF010000149.1:0-217 GCA_964405755.1 uncultured Chloroherpeton sp. | reverse complement strand
CCTTTTGGAGAAGATTGGTTCGGGTATTCCACAAGAAGATTGAAGGAAAACCCTCAAATGGTTAATCATATCATGAAATCAGTATTAGGATTGAATAGATGAAATACAAAATAATCATAGTTTTACTTTCTTTTTTGGGACTTTTTTCTTGTCAATCCACTAAATATGGGGTTGAATTTAGTCCTGAGACAATATCAATATGTACTTTCAATGTAGA
>CAYOPF010000148.1:0-4675 GCA_964405755.1 uncultured Chloroherpeton sp. | reverse complement strand
CCAATACATTACCCGTATGGTGCAAAATGCAACCCGAACCAAGGTCCAGAAAGCAATCGACGACGGACGGGTAATGTATTGGTCGAGCCGTTCGGACTTCTGACCTTTCGGAACGTGAAACTCGAAAACATGTTCAATATATTCAGCTTTTGTGTCGGAAAATGCTGGATTAGGATTGTTCATTGTTGGTTGGTTCCAATTGAGCGTCTGAATCTTTAGGACTTGCTTTTTTCTTAAACGAGAAAATCTCGTTTAGTGAAGGAATATGATTATACACAAACAGAAGCGTAATTATCCCGACTGTTACGCAAGAATCGGCAACATTGAAAACTGGGAAATGAGTCATACTATAAAATCCTAAATCTATATCGGGAACATCTACTTGTACGAAATCAACTACTTTGCCATAGAGCAGAGGTGCATAACCATAAAATATGCCATAAAATACGCGATCAATTAAATTGCCAACTGCACCTGCCAAAATCAAAGTAAATCCCAATTTTACCCCAAAAAGATTGTTCCTTATTTGTTTAATCAAATAGACAAGGGCAAAACTTGCAATAATCGAAAACGAACTTAAAAAGAATTTGCCAACCAATCCGAAATGAATACCCCACGCCATACCTGGGTTTTCGATAAAAGTAAGTTGAACATAATTTCCAATAACAGGTATTAATTCGCCATATTCCATTCCCTGGTGGTGAATTCCAAATAAATCGAAACCTTTGACCAATATTTTTGTTAATTGATCTAAAATTACTAAAATGCCTGCGGCTATATAAAAATTGGATATATTTTTTTGCTTGTCCATTACTAAATATTAAAAATTCAAAATTACGATTAACTTAAAAAATAAACGATTTTTCATTCAATTTAGTTAATTTGGTATAGTTTATTTTCCAATTCAATGAAGAATATTGTTATATTAATTTCATTTTTAACTATAATATGCTATTCGTCATTATCCCAAATCAAGATCAACGAGGTAATGCATATTCCAGTTAATAAAGAACCAGAATGGATTGAGTTAATTAATTTTCAAAGTAAATATATCGACTCGCTCGACCTCGTTATATCCGATCCAAAAGGGAGTTTTCCCTTTAAAATCAAAGAAGTGCGTCCTTATCAATATATCGTTCTGGTTAAGGATACGAACTTATTGAAAAAGTATAGGTCGTTGCCCGATACAAGTAAATTGTTCCAGGCAAAAACTCCTTCTCTCAATAATGCTGGCGATAGTTTGGTTCTTCGTAGCAAAGATGGCGAAGTAATTGATTACTTCTATTTCGGCAAAGATTTTGGCAAAACTGGTATTACACTCGAAAGAATTAATCCAAACTTACCTGCAGACAACAAAGAAAATGTGGTGCCGTCCAAATCGACAGACTCGGCAACATGCGGACGAATAAATTCCCAGAGTTACTCTCCACAAGATACATCCAAAATTGTTGAAGGATTGATTATTAATCCTAATCCTTTTTCGCCAAATTCTGCTAAAAATAAATGTAATATTTCAATTACCTCAGGTGAATACATTGCCAATTTATCGATAAAAATCTACGACATAAATGGAACCGAAGTTAAGGATTTGATAAATACTCCTGATGGGGACAAGTTTACCAAAAAGCAAATAGAATGGGACGGCACAAATAACTTGGGCTACTTCGTTCAGGTGGGACCCTATCCAGTAATAATCGAATATGTAATCGATAATACTAAAGATAGAGTTCAAATCAAAAAAATAATTGTGGTAGGAAATTAAAAAAGAGAATAACTTAACAAGAAATTTATTAATTTGTCAATTAGAAAAATGGAGAGGAACAAAAGATGTTGAAACATACCAAAGTATCCGAAATAATGAGCAAAAATTTGTTCACTATCGAAATCACCGATACTCTACGGCATGCCGATGAAATTATGAAACGCGAAAATGTTCGTTATGTGCCAGTTCTGGAAGGTAGTAAATACATTGGAATTATTACCAGTCATAGAATTTTGGAATATACGCTTCGCCATCTTTATGATTTTAACGAAGATGAGAGCGAATTTGTGGAAACACAAATCCTTGATTTCGAGAATATTATCGAAAAAAATCTCCATCTGCTTTATCCCGAAGATAGCATTCAAAAGGTATTGGAGCTTTTTGCTAAATATCGGTACGAAATCCTGCCAGTTGTGGACTGGGACAAAAATTTGGTTGGTATTCTTAGCACTACCGACATTTTACTTTTTGTTAATAAGTATATTCAAGAAGAAAGTCAATAAATTATGTATTCTAAGTTATTTAGCTCATCTTTGCTTGGCATCGATGCATTTTCTGTTGAAATAGAAACACATCTGGAAAATGGGATGCCTGCTTTTCAAATTGTAGGACTTCCCGATGCTACGGTTAAAGAATCTCGGGAACGCGTGCTTGCTTCGCTTAAAAACTCCGACCTTGCTTTTCCACCTGGTAAAAAGATTACAGTAAATCTAGCACCTGCAAATGTACGAAAGGAAGGCAGTGGTTTCGATTTTCCTATTGCAATCGGAATGCTTGCCGCTTTGGGTCAGATGCCGCTGGAAGCTCTCGACAAAACTATGCTTATTGGTGAGCTTGCCCTCGAAGGTTCGTTGCGAGGTGTTAATGGTCTTTTACCAGTATCAATCCAAGCTGCAAAAGATGGTTTCAAAAAAATCCTTGTTCCAAAGGAAAATGCATCCGAAGCTGCATTGGTGAGCGATATCGAAGTTATTGGAATTGAATCGCTTCAGCAAGCTTTTCGTTACTTAAATAATGAAATTGAGATAGAACCAACCAAAGTCGATCTCGAATTATTATTCGAAAGTGATCAGGAAAATTTCCTATTCGACTTCAATGATGTGAAAGGTCAGGAAAATGTGAAACGTGCACTCGAAGTTGCTGTTGCTGGAGGGCATAATTTATTGATGATAGGACCTCCCGGCTCGGGCAAATCAATGCTTGCCAAACGGATTGTAACGATTATGCCACCACTCTCGCTGGATGAGGCCTTGGAAACTACCAAGATTCATTCTATTGCTGGTATTTTGCCCCCAAATGTACCTTTGATTACAACCCGTCCGTTTCGTTCGCCCCATCATACTATTTCGGATGCTGCTTTGGTCGGAGGTGGTATCAATAAAATTCGTCCCGGCGAAATATCACTATCCCACCACGGCGTTCTTTTTATGGATGAATTGCCCGAATTTGCCCGTAATGTGCTGGAAGTCCTTCGTCAGCCAATCGAGGATAAAGCAATTACAGTATCCCGAACCAAACAAACCTTGAACTTTCCCGCAAACTTTATGCTTGTTTGCTCTATGAATCCTTGTCCTTGTGGTCATTACGGCAGCCGTTACAACACATGTGCATGCTCGCCAACCCACATTCAAAGGTATATTGGTAAAATTTCGGGTCCATTGCTCGATCGCATCGATATTCATATCGAAGTGCCAGCGGTTAATTATCAGGAAATATCCTCCAAACGCGCCGGCGAACCTTCTAAAACTATCAAGGAAAGGGTGCTGAAAGCTCGTCAAATTCAAATTGAACGATTTGCCAAATCCAAAAATGTTTATAAAAATGCCGATATGTCCTCCAAACAAATTCGCAAATATTGCGAATTGGACGACACTTCCAACAATTTGCTAAAAGTTGCTATGGAAAAAATGGGATTGTCCGCACGAGCTTACGATAGAATTTTGAAAGTTGCACGTACTATTGCCGATTTGGCAGATACCGAAATTATCCGTCCCGAACACGTAAGCGAAGCTATTCAGTATCGTGCACTCGACAGAGATTACTGGAAATAGGATGCAATAATGTTTTTATTTAATTTTATGAAATACGGAGTGTTATTATCTTTTGCTTGTATAGTGTTTTTGTTTTTTGGTTGTACCGAAAAAGTTGATGATTGTGCCAAAAAACCTAATCCATACAAGCTTGAAATAATACAATGTATGACGGACTATAAGAATCTGATTAGCAAAGAACCCGATATGGAACTTATTGATTTAGCAAAACTTATCCCAAATATATATCTGGATATACGATATGCCACAACCAATAATTTTGCAGGTAAAATTATTTATACAAAACCAAAAGCGTTTGCTCGTAGGCAAGTTGCTATCGCCCTAAAAAAAGTTCAGGACTCACTTAATAAACTTGGTTTAGGCATAAAAATTTATGATGCCTATCGTCCTTATTCGGCTACTTTAAAGTTCTTCGAAGTGTATCCCGATACAAACTTTGTTGCAAATCCTCAATTTGGGTCGCGACACAATCGAGGTTGTGCTATTGATTTGACCTTAATTGATTTATCGACCGGAAAAGAGATTCCCATGCCCACCCCTTTCGATGATTTTACCGAAAAAGCCCACCCAGATTATCCAAACTTTTCCGAGGAAGTGCTCAAAAATAGAGCATTACTGTTTGCAATTTTGTCGCACTTTGGGTTTACACATTACCCAACCGAATGGTGGCATTTCGATTATCAAGGCTGGCAACAATATCCATTAATGGACCTCTCACTGGAAGAATTAGAGAAGTAGTTGCATATATTTCAGTTAATATTGTCCATCTGAGCCGAGAGGCTATATCTCCCACTCTTTGAGGAAGAGATGTCCGACCGAACTCACCCCCCCACCCCCCTCTCTTAAGAAGAGAGAGGGAGAC
>CAYOPF010000147.1:0-4687 GCA_964405755.1 uncultured Chloroherpeton sp. | reverse complement strand
AGCAAGTTATTTTGTCGTAAATTCTCAGTATTTTGATTTAGTTGCTTTTCCAAGTCTTTCATTTTACTTTTTAGTTGGTCCTGTTGCCGCATAATGTCCTGGGCCTTCTTTTGTTGTTCCCAACTAAGATTAGGGCTTTGGTCCTGCTTTAACTCGCGGTTGAAATTCTCTACATCTTTCTGTAATTCTTTTGCTTGTTTAAGAACGTTTTCCATCTCTTTTTGAATATATTCCTGACGATCGTCGCTTGCTTGCAGAACTTCGTCGATTGATGGCAGAGCAACTAAGAAAGTCTGGGTTCTGGCTTTTTTGGGACCATTAACTATATCATTATCTGCTACTTCGCAATAAAATTCGAATCGGTCCTCGGGGACCATATCCAAACTCTTCAAACTCCAAATATATGGTATATCCACATTATTGCCACTATAAATAATTGGAATCGATATCTTATGGAAATCTTTATCGGGTTGGGCAAATTTGGAATAGACCAATTTATAATACAAATTTAAGTAAGAGAATCCATAATCATCGGCAATATTGATAATCATTGGCATTATTGCATCTTCGTTCAATTTTACATCGAAAGTAGGTTGCACCATTGTTATTAATGGATTTTCATCAGTTAGAGCAATTATTCCATAGTTTACGGGCTGTTCGTTAGTTTCATCTAAAGAATCTGTAATTGAAAAGAAATAGGAAGCGTTTTTGGAAATTCTGAGTGAACCAAAAGCACTCTTGCCGTTTACTTTCATAGGAATTAGTGTTGTGTCGCTTTTTTGTGTAGTATCCAATGTCGATTTGGTTAATACAACTATATTTGCAAATTTCAAATTTTTGTTGGATACCAGGTTAAAATATGCCATACTTCCTACTAATGCAGTGATATCAGCACTTTGTTCGCTGATCGAACGGGGCTCCAGTTTGGTATATGATGGATAATTTAGATTGCCATTTAATGAACGAACGAATGGTTTTTCGTACACTACGACTTTTCCTACATCTGTTCTTACTTGGGTTGAGAGCCAATCTGCTTCGGCATAAAATTCAAATGAATTAACAACATTGGTGTAATTAAAATTATAGGTTTTTCCTGTGTCCAATCGTAATGTAAAGTGGTCGAACTCACCTGTTTCATTTTCTTTAATATATAGTTTTATTGTTTCGGGGGCTTCTCCGGTGGCTTTAATCTGTATTTTTACATCAGAATTATATAAAACTTTGGAATATTTTGGATTAATCTCGAAACTAAATGGAGCAGGAGGAATAAATGACATTTGCCAGTTTTTGATTCGATAATATCCTTTGCCGATAGAATCATCCAAATACTTAAAACTTCCAAGAAAAAGTGCAGTAAAAAAGAAAAGATATAAAAATGCCTTCGCATTTTTCTTGTAATCAATCACAACATTGAAATTTTTATTGTGCGACGTTTCATATACTTCCTGAAACGATGCCATTGCCAGTTGCGATGAAACGCCTTTTTGCAACGCCATCGAAGAATACAACTGAATCGAATTGGATAACCTGTCATTTATATCATTATACTTACGACCAATAGCAAGAGCCAATTCATCCAGTTTAAAAGTTGGTAATATTCCAAAAATCTTTAAAAATTCTGGGACTGCCCAAATTCCAAATGGCACAAGAAAACCCAGCCAAATCAATCCAAAGTAAAACAATCTTACTTCACTTGGAAAATGGCCAATATACTCAAGTGCGGATAACACAATAATCGTTGCCTGATAGGTTATGATTGAAACTATCAAACCCCAAGTGAAATTGTTTAGATGCAACAATCTTCTTGTAGTTAGCAACTTATGTTTTATTTGCTTATATAATTTATTAATATTTTCCATAATAATCTGAGATTAATGAGTGAGAGCCCAAACAACTAAGTTTGTACCAAATTTGAAAGCATCAGTTCTTTTTTCAGCAGAATTTCTATGAACTTCGGGATCGGCCCAACCATCGCTGGGATTACTCTCCCATGTATAAACTACACACAACCTGCCTTGGTGAAAAAGCCCAAAAGTCTTAGGCGCTTTGTTGTCGTGTTCGTGAATTTTAGGTATTCCATTCGGAAAATTGTATTGTATCGAAAAGATTGGATGAGAGAAAGGTAATTCCACAAATTCTTGCTCGGGGAATATCTTTTTCATCTCTTTACGAATGAATTCATCCAACCCATAATCATCGTCGATATAAAGGAAACCACCATTCTGCAAGTATGCCTTAATGTTGTTTATTTCTTTTTGGGAAAAATTAACATTCCCGTGACCAGTCAAAAAAAGTAATGGATAATTAAAAATTTCTGTTGATGCTAAATCGACAAACTTATAAATTGCATTTGTTTTAATGTTGGTATTTTGAGATATAAATCTCAATAAATTGATTTCTGATGAAGGATCGTTGTACCAGTCCCCACCTCCAGAATACTTTACTCTCGGTAAGACAAATGCACTCATATCGCGCTGGGAATACAATTCGCCGATCGAAAAACAAATCAAAATCAATATGATAAAGTATATTTTCACTTTTTATAACAATCCTAAAACTAATTTTGCCTCTTCTGATAACAGACTTGGGTTCCAGGGTGGATCGAATGTTAGCAATACCTTGGCATTCTTCACCTCGGGGAGTTCTTTTATTGCATTTTCAACTTCGATAGGCAGACCCCCAGCAACCGGACAACTTGGTGCAGTAAGTGTCATAAGCACTACTACCTCGTTTTCTGCAGTGATTTTTATATCGTAAATCAATCCTAGATCATGTATATTTACCGGTATTTCCGGGTCGTATATCGTCTTGATTTTGTCCAAAACCTTTTTTTCAAGATCGAATGGGGACAACTCGAACATATCAACCTCCGGCATTGTTGTCGATTCGCTTTAATATGTCATTCAGGGTATGCCAAGCCAATGCCGCGCATTTAACTCTGCCGGGATAATCCCTTACACCGAAAAATACCTCGAGGTTTTCGTCGATGTAGTGGTCGTGGTTGCAACCTTCGGTAATTATCTGATGGAATTCATTGTAAATCTTTGCAATTTCACTTTTGGTTTTACCTTTAACAAGTGTGGTCATAACCGATGCAGATGCTTTAGAAATTGCACATCCATTTCCTTCGAACTTGACTTCCTGGAGTATATCGCCAGAAATATTTACATACAAATCTATCTTGTCGCCACATAATGGATTAAATCCTTCTGCAAAATTACTTGGTTGATCTATTTTACCCCAATTTCTTGGATTTTTGTTGTGATCAAGAATTATTTCTTGATACAAATCATTTATTTCGCTCATTTTTTATTCAAAAGTTTCTATTACTTGTCTAATACCATCGATAAAAACGTTTATATCATCGATTGTATTGTAAAAAGCAAATGATGCGCGGGTGGTTGCTGTAATTCCAAAATGTTTCATAGTGGGCTCGGTGCAGTGCTGACCTGTTCGAACAGCAATTCCCAACTTATCCATTATAGTGCCAACATCGTGGGGGTGAATATCTTCCAATAAAAATGAAATTAAACTTGCTTTTTCTTTGGCATTGCCAATGATTTGTACTTGTGGAATTTCCTTAATCTTCTGATTTGCATATTCCAATAAGCTATGCTCGTAGTTTGCGATTTCGTCCAAACCAATAGAATTGACATATTCGATAGCTGCTCCCAAACCTATCGCGCCTTCGATGTTTTGAGTACCGGCCTCGAATCGCCCGGGGACGTCGGCAAACAAAGAACGCTCGAACGATACGGACTTAATCATGTCCCCACCAGTTTGATAGGGTGGCATATCTTCCAATATATTTAATTTTCCATAAAGTATTCCTATCCCTGTGGGTCCGTAAATCTTATGACCTGAGAAGGCCAAAAAATCACAGTTTATTGCCTGAACATCAACTTTTACATGTTGTATTGATTGCGACGCATCCAGCACAGTTATTGCACCAAATTCTTTAGCTTTTTCGAAAATGTATTTAACCGGATTAATCGTTCCCAATGAGTTGGAAATATGAACTATTGAGACAATTTTTGTTTTATTACTTATCATTTTGTCATATTCTTCCAGAATCAATTCACCGTTGTTATCAAATGGGATATAACGCAATTTGGCACCAGTTTCTTTGCAAAGTTGTTGCCATGGAACTATATTGGCGTGGTGTTCCATTTCGGTAACGATTATTTCATCACCTTCTTTCAAATTTGGTCGTCCATAGGAATGTGCAATCAAATTAATTGCTTCTGTTGCCCCTCTCGTAAATATGATTTCTTCGTCGTATTTTGCATTAATATAATTTTTTACCAAAGAGCGAGCATTCTCGTAGCGTTCAGTCGACATTTGAGAAAATAAATAAACACCACGGTGAATATTGGCATAATATCCATAGTACAAGTCGGCAATCGATTCCACCACCTGGCGAGGTTTCATTGTGGAAGCTGCACTATCGAGATAGATGAGTGGTTTATCGTTCATTGTTTGGGATAAAATCGGAAAATCGTTGCGAATTTTTAATACATCAAATTTACAATTTGGGTCATTTTTCATACTTAAACTCTATTAAATTATATAGTAAACACAAATTACAAAATTACGAAGAAATATTAAGGAAATTTAATTGTAACTGCAATTATTTTCTGATTGTTTTTCAATAATTTTATCTAATATTCTCTTGTCCCATAAATTA
>CAYOPF010000146.1:0-4815 GCA_964405755.1 uncultured Chloroherpeton sp. | reverse complement strand
ATCAATGTTGTCCAATATAATCAAGGTATGCAAGATGATAACGTACCTAGTGACCCATTCCAATTGATGTTAACCCCAGAAGAACAATTCCAGAATGAAATTATTTTCAACACTCCAGGTATTCGTGGTGGTTATGGTTTCAGAAAAAATTATATTAATATTGTATATAAATCTGATTCCAGTGGACAAATTCCAGATGACTTGTTGCTGGGAGAAGTATTCCCAACAGGTGAAACAAAATGGACAAAAGTTCGCGACATATCTGGCGCACCAGGTTCTGTTTTCCAAGACCCTGATCAATTTGACAAAAAAGAAAAATATTACTCAAAAATTATTCCAATGCCTTACGATGCTGTATATCGGTTATATGTAAAATCACAGAAGATTGCAGCTTATGCTTATGGTTTTGCAGACTGGGACTCATACGGCTTCCCGACATCCATAGCATTAGCTGATTTGGAAAAACCAGATACATTATGCCCTATACCAGTTTATCAGATTTTCTGCGATGGAAGTACATTTAATCCTAAAAATGGTAAAAATACCGGTATCGTTATGGATATGCCAGATGATGATACTATACGTACAAATCTAGCTATTGTCATCTTCCACAGAAATGAAAGTTTCAATTATCTATTCGAATATGATGACTTTATACCTGGCGAAACCAGAACAATTAAGTGGTCATTGAGAACACTCGATCCAAACCAAGATGCACGTGCTATTATTACATTTGCAGACCGTGCAGGTAATGACACTACAATCAAAATTGATTACAATGCTATTAAATTATCGATTACTCCAAGAACATTCTATTATGGAAATATGAAGATTGGAGATACGAAAACACAGAATTTCGTTGTTAAAAATGATTCCAAAACAAGTGCTGCAGTGTTAACTGAGCTTTCCTTGCAATCATTCAGAAATCAATTACAGTCACAAGGATTTACGTTAAATATCCCATCTGACTTCATAGTCGATCCATTACCTCCTGGACAAACAAGAACTTTCAGTGCAACCTTTACTGCAACTAAAGAAGGCGAATTCCGTGATTCAATCGGAGTAGGTGATACTTGTTTCTACCAATTCAAATCTTTAATCAGAGCAAGTGTTGGTACACCAATTATAAATGTTACAGATGTTGATTTTGGAAAGAGAACTGTTGGGTTTAAAACCAGTCCTATGATATCGACAATTACAAATACTGGTACAACTTCATTGGCAATTACTGGTTATGAAACTAACAAATTAACAGTATTCACTCATGATTTACCAGAAATAACTCCACAAAATCCATTGATTATCGATAAAGGTGGTTCATATCAATTTAATGTTTGGTTCGAACCTACAGCAGTTCAAGTTTACAACGACCAAATAGTGTTTTTAAGTGATGCTGGAACAAATATCGACAACGTATGTAAAATCGTTGGTGAAGGTATCGAACCTATGTTGGAAGCTACTGGCGACAACTGGGGTAGAAAACGCGTTCACCTAACTCGATATGACGATCCAACAAGTATCTATAAATTTACTCCTTATCCATCACCTAATGGTGCTATAGAATTACGCAATGAAGGTTCTAAGGATGTATCTCTCAGCAAAATCAACTTAGTAGAAAATACACTTGGCGATGCATTTGAAATTATGGTTAATGGTAAATTAGAACCAATTACCAAATTTGTAAATAGCTTAGGTCAAATTCGTGACAAAGATGGAAAGTCGATAACAGTAATTGAACAAAATGGATATCGTCAAATTCCTGTTTACTTCCATCCAAAAACAGAGGGTGAACATAAACTAGTTCTTGAATACGAAAGTGACGCACCCGTTAAACCAACATCGGTATTAGAAGGAATTGGTATATATCCAAAGATTTCAACAATCGATTTAGACTTTGGTACAAAAGTTATCGGTGATGCACCAGCAAAACAAACGTTGAGATATATCAATGAAACTTGGGATTATCAAGACCAAGTGGAAATAGCTCAATTAGTAAACGTACCTAATGGAACAATTACTGCTAAAATTGGTACATACGGAACCGAAGGCTTCAACTACAACGGAGATGCAATTAGATTGGATATGGCTGGAATAGCAACCTTCCCAGTTAAATTGAACCCAGGTCAGTTTATCGAATTAGACTGCGAATTTGCACCTTCCAAAACAGGTAACGCCCAAGCAGTACTAACTACACTTAGTGATGCAGCTGCAGAAGCTCCATCAAACTGGAAAGGTTTTGGTATAGCTGAAGGTTTGGATATGGTTGAAGGTCAAGAACCATACATTTGCTACAACACAACAGATGAAATTAAGGTTTTACTCCGCAATACTGGTTCCAGTGCAGTTAATGTATTACCAGGCGAAGTGAAAATAATCAATGATGCTAACAATGTGTTTGTGATCGACAGAATTACTCGTACTGATTTATCGCAAATTAATTTTGCTAATGCATTCCCATTGGCTTCAGGTGAAACCGTAAATATCTTTGTTAAATATGTTCCAAAGACATGGAAACAAGTGAATATTCAAGAATTACACGAAGCAAAAGTTCAAGTTAAGACAGATGCCGTAACACCATCATTACAAACTTTGACTGAGGATGTAAAAGGTCGTGCAATTCACTTTACCCGTACTAGTGAATCCAAGATCAATGGACTTAGCCAAGTTACAGTAGACCCAGGTCAGGATCCAAAAGCTAAACCAATTACATATTCTGTATATGTTAACCAAGGAACTTTGCTCGATGTAGCCAACCCAACTGAATTTACAGTTACAATGAAGTATGTTAAGAACTTCTTGGCTATTCGTGAAGAAAACAGCAAGCTCTTGATTAATGTTGGTGCAGATATGCCAGCTGGTTGGACAGTAAAAAGTTCAAAATTATCAATCGATAAAGCAACTAACGAAGAAACAGTTGTTATTGTTCTTACTGGTATGACTCCTCTTAAGAAGGTAGAAAGAACAGAATTAGTTAAAGTTGAATTTATCTCTTGGTTACCTTGGTATTCTAATGATCAAGGTCAGGTACAAGTAAAAGGTAAGACAATCGACATTACACATACAATTGCAACTAACGAACAATGCGTGGATTACATCAATCCAGTTGGATCCAAAGCATCATTATCCGAAGTTTGCGTTGATAATTTACGACCAATAGTAATTAGCGCTGCAGACTACAAATTAGGAGCTATTAATCCAAATCCAGTTACAGCTAACGGAACAGATTTACCATTCTCCATCGCATTTGATGGTTTCGTAGAAATCAGAATCGTTAACGCAGCTGGAAACGTAATTGATGTGCCAGTTTCAGGCGATATGAAAGCAGGTGCTTATTCAATCAGATTACCAATCGAAAAATTAGCAAACGGTGCTTATATTCTTGAAATGGTTTCCGGTGAATATCGCGAAACACGCAAATTCAATGTTGTTAAATAAGAAATTTAACACAAATCGCTAAAATTCAGAGGCTACCTTTCGGGTGGCCTCTTTGTTTATTGAAATATTTATAGTAATTTTGTGAATAATAAAAAAGGTTTATTATGTTAAGAATTATTGAAGGCAAATACGACGCAACCGATAAGAAATTTGCGATAATAGTATCACGATTCAACGATTTTATTACAAAAAAACTGCTCGATGGTGCATTAGATGGTCTATATCGCCATAATGCAATTGAAGATAATATTACAGTATATTATGCACCAGGAGCTTACGAAATACCTCTCATAGCCCAAAAAATTGCCGAGACTAAAAAATTCGATGCAATTATTGCATTGGGCACAGTGATTCGTGGTAATACTCCTCATTTCGATTATGTTGCAAACGAAGTTGCAAAAGGTGTTGCCCAAGTGAATCTCGAGTACGGTACTCCAGTGATATTCGGAGTATTAACAACAGATTCAATCGAGCAAGCCGTCGAAAGAGCCGGTTCCAAGGGTGGCAATAAGGGGTTCGATGCCGCAATGACTGCAATTGAAATGATATCTATTGTTAATCAAATTTGAATTTAATAAATAATTAGTTATTTTCATTATATTACTAATTTTCTAAAACAAAAGAAATCTTAATTCGTATTAGAGTTATTCATAATGGGGAATAATGAGAAGAGAGGTTTATAAAATTCCAAGTTCTTTTACGAACAAGGATATGGAAATAATCGTATATGGCCATTTTGGAATTAACTTTCTAATGTTTCCCATCACGGATGACGATCCCTATGAATACGAAAAAATTGGTTTAATCGAAGCAATTGAACCTATAATCGAAAAAGGACATATTAAGCTGTTTTCAATTGAAGCAAGCAATTTAAATAGCTGGTTGAACGATGGCATTTCTTTCGAAGAACGCTCCCACCAACACTATTTGTTCAATCAATTTGTTGCCAACGAGGTCAAACAATTTATTTACGACGATAACGGTTCACCTGTTCCAATCATTACTTGTGGAGCTGGTTTAGGTGGATATCATTCTGTAAATTCATATCTCAGAAGACCTGATATTTTTATTGGCAGTATTGGAGCAAACACTTTTTACGATATTCAATGGCTTTCCAAAAATTATTACGACGAAAATTGTTATTACAATTCTCCGACTCATTATTTGCCAAACCTGGAAGATAATTACTGGTTGTCGTTTCTTCAATCTCAAAAACATATATATTTAATTGCCGAGCAAGGTAATATGAAAATGATTAATCAAGCAAACCGCATGGGCGATATTCTTCAGAATAAGAAAATTGACCATAGAATTGAAATCGTTGATTGTTCACTTTATCCAAATGATAACGTAAACAAAACTATGTTGTCTTCGATTTTT
>CAYOPF010000145.1:0-4845 GCA_964405755.1 uncultured Chloroherpeton sp. | reverse complement strand
TAATATGGATTTAGATATTAGTTTAGTGGAATTGAAAAGGAAAAAAGTTGATTTTTTGGAGTTGGACAAGTTATTGAAACAACTAGGATTTACAAAAATTCGACAAAGATGGTCAAATAAACAACAAGTTTCAAACGATATAGATGCAGCTGATAATAAAGAAGAAATTGAGCAAAATAATTCCTATGATAATTACCAACTAATTGATGTAAATGCATTAGAAAATGAAGATTATGATAGGCTAATTGATAAATTCACAAAGAAACAGTATGTTTGTTATTTAATTAATACAAACACCAGTAAAATATACGTATTATTGGATAATTACATTTACATAATTAACATTTATCAAAAAAGCCAGAATGTGTTAAAAGAATTTGATTTATTCACTACTGATTTTGAACCTCTTAATTCAATAAGTAATAGAGCTAAAACTATATTAAATAGAGTATTACTTGATGAAAAAATTAAAAAAGTTGGTTATGATTTCAAAAATCAACTAAAATATTTTTCACAATTAAATCTTGATATAAAATTACCATTTTTCGACATTATGCTTGCTAACTACATTTTAAATCCAGATTATAATCACTCATTCACAGGTATTATTCAAAGATTTCAGCCAGATTTATTCGAAATAATCGAAAAATATGAAAAGTTACAGAATGATGAATTCTTTAAATTTACACTCATTGCACTACATAATATTTATATCATCCAAAAAAATGAACTCGAAAAACAAAATCAAATTGATTTAGCAAAAAAAATTGAATTTCCACTTATAAGAGTGCTGAACGAGATGGAACAAAATGGAGTAAAAATCGATCGAAAATCTTTAAACGAAATATCGATAGAGTTAGAAAAATCAATTAGGATACTTAAAACATCTATTCATCAATATGCATGCGAGGAATTTAATATTGAATCACCAAAACAATTAGCTGTAATATTATTCGAAAAATTGAAACTACCTATAATCAAAAAAACAAAGACTGGTCCAAGTACTGATATTTCTGTATTAATGGACCTGATAGAAAAACATCCGATTATTGAAAAACTAATTGAGTTTCGACAATTAGTCAAGCTTAAAAACACTTACGTAGATGCCTTGCCAAAATTGATTAATCCTAAAACAGGAAAAATTCATACTACATATCAACAGACCATTGCTGCAACTGGTAGATTGTCTTCAATCGAACCAAATTTACAGAATATACCGATTAGAACCGATCAAGGCAAAGAAATTCGCAAGGCATTCATTTCCAGTTTCGATAATGGCAGAATACTAAGTGCTGATTACTCACAGATTGAATTAAGAATTATGGCATATTACTCTCAAGATAGTACCTTGATTGATGCATTTCAAAATAATTTAGACATTCATTCTGCAACTGCTTCAAAACTTTTTTCGATTGACATTGATAAAGTTGATTCCAACTATAGAAGAATAGCTAAAACCGTAAATTTTGGCATTATGTATGGTTTGGGGTCTTTCGGGTTATCACAAAGACTTAAGATTCCTCGCATTCAAGCCCAAAAAATAATTCAAAATTATTTCGATAAATATCCTGGAATTAAACAATATATTGATTCGACTATAAAAAAGACAGAAGAACAAGGATATATCGAAACCTTAATGAATCGAAGACGGTTCTTTCCAGATATCCGGAACAATAATAAAAATGTGAAGTCAGCTGCCGAAAGAGCTGCAATAAATTTTCCTATCCAAGGTAGTGCTGCCGATATGATAAAGTTTGTAATGATCGAAATAAGTCATGATTTTGAGAAGAAGATGTTTAGGAGTAAGATTATACTGCAAGTTCACGATGAAATAGTTGTGGACTTGCATCCCGAAGAATCAGAAGAAGTTAGGAAAGTGATAGTTGAAAGAATGGAAAACACATTCAAATTAGGAGAAATTCCTATCTTAGTTGAAGTTGGAATAGGCGATAACTGGTTGGAGGCACACTAATCTGTGTAGGTTTGTTGTTCGTATGGATATGTTGAAAAAGATTTAGTTTGTTCATCTGGCCTGGCTGAAGCATAATTGATTTGCTTTCCTTCCAATATCTTTATTTGCTCTACAATAGGTAAAGCACTAACTAAACGAGCTTGGATAACAGAAGGGATCTCACCAAGTTGTAGTGCTCTCACTCCATCTAAAATCAAATTTATTAGAGCCAATTCCTGATTGTGCAGAAAACGTAGCTTGTCTGCAATCGGCAACCAAACAATGTTTGCCATAAAAATACCCCACATTGTTGCAATAAATGCCGAGGCGATATGGTGAATTAAAACATTAGGATCGCTTCCGGCGGCAGCTAAGGTTGAAATCAAACCCATAACTGTCCCTATAATACCCATAGTAGGGGAGTAACCTCCCATCTTTGTAAACAAACTAATGTTGTCGTTATGGCGATCGTTCAGATTACTAATTTCTAATTGTGCAATATTATCGAGGATTTCCGGGTCTGCTCCATCAATACATATTTCTAAGAATTTTTTCAAGTGTGGGTGCGAAACTTTGTTTAACTCCTCTTCCAATGACAATATGCCTTCTTTGCGGGACTTAATAGCAAAATTATAAATTTGGTTAATTATTTCTGATTGATCATACTTTTTTGGAAAAAAAGCAATTTTAGTTAAAACTGGAAGTTTTTTAAATTGTTCCCACGAACTACCAGCAATACCAGCGGCAAGAGTGCCACCAAATACAATTAACATAGCTGGCAACATAAACAAAGCATTCAATTGACCACCTTCCCAAAGGAATGCGCCAAAGATTGCCAATGTTCCTAAAATAATTCCTATCAAAGTTGCAGCTTTCATAATGGCAAATTAAGGAATTATTTTAAAAAATCGAACAATGAATTTTGCAAAATTCTTCCGCCCACTTGCAGGCTATATTGGAGAGCATATTCGTCCTTCGACAATTCTAATGCCGTCTTGGCTATATCAGCATCGTTTTTATGTGATAAAAACTCCTTTAATCTATCATTTTCTTCATATATCTGATCGCGTAAAATTTGGAATCGATTAGCTCTACCACCATTTCTTGATGTTATTTGATTTATTTTGTATGAAAAGTTTGCAATTTTTTCTTGAATAATATTAAGTTTGTCCACTTCATCTACTCGCAATACATCGTTTACTCCTCTCACTGACCCATCTTCGTTGTACATTACCAGGTTATATAGATCGATCAAGCTTGAGAAAAGTTCTGTACCATTTTTCCCAAAAATTTCATCACTTGTTGTATTAACTTTTTCAGATGTTTTCTGATCTTTATTTAAAATACGTGATTCCTGATTTCCTTTGAAAACAACCGTCAGACCAGATCTATTCTCCGCAGTTGATTCTCCTTCGATTAATTCAAACGGCATTCCGTTGAAATTCGGAATTGATGGATCAAAACTGTCAGCTTTTGTTTTTGTTCCTGCAAACAAAAAACTGCCATTATAATCAGCATTGGCATCCCTGGCTATATCGGTGATAATTCCTTTAATATAATTTCCAAGAACCGACAGATTACCCATATTACCGACTTGAGTACCATCTATAGCTAATTGGCGGATTTTTTCCATTTTGTCCGAAATTGCCTGTAGATAATTTTCTGTCTGTTGGAACTGTCCTATTTGGTCATCAAGAATTTTCAAATAGTCATCATTCTGTTGAATAAGAGATGAGATTTTTTTTACATTTGGTATTTTTTCGGGGGCATCGCCTAAGCCGATGATTTCTTTTCCGGTGGACATTTTAATTTGGTTTTTAAAACGTCTGTTTTGAATGTCTTCCAGATTTTGTTTATATGGATTGACGACCGAAAATTGAGTTACTCTCATCGCATCACCTTATCTACCCAAATTTATTATAGTGTTCATCATTTCGTTGGCACTGTTAATAACTCTCGAAGCTGCTTCGAATGCTTTTTGAAACTGAATTAGTGAAATAGCTTCTTCATCCAAATTTACACCTATTAAGGATTCTCGTTGTACTTCTAATTGTGATTGAATTAATTTTGATGTACTTAATCCATTGATTGCTTCAGATGTGGAATATGATACTTTTCCAAGGAAATTTGCATAAAATTCTGAAGGATTTTGCCCACCAAGAAAACTTCTATCTTCCAAAATTCGCCCAATTGATCGGGCAATATCGTTATTACCGGGTTCGGAAGCTTTTGAGGATAGTGGTATTACTTCTGGTTTGTCCTCAATATCCTTAGATACCTTAATTAAGGATGCCGAAACAAAACCAATATTCGGTTCGAAAAAAGTCCTGCCTGGTGGTTGTGGTCCTGTATCATTCAATCCAAATCCTGTAATTGTTTTAGAATTTACTGATTGAACCAAAGCATTGGCAAACTCATCTAATTGTTTTGCTATCGAAAACGAGTTAGACGACTCCTTATCATCGAGAATTACATTATAAAATTTAACATTTGTTCCAACTTCGCCGCTCTGCGGTGTTAATATTGTAGCAGAATCATTTTCAGGATTAATTTTAATGATTTCGACGGTTTTCTCACCAGTTAAGGTATTAAAAGTTTCATTTAGCTTCACAATACTTCCAACCTGGCTAGTTATGAGATTTGTTCCATTAACGAAAACATTTGCTGTGCCATCTTCGTTATATGCAACATTGATTCCAAAAAGGTTTGAAAGTTCCTCCAATTTCAAAGCTCTTTTATCAATTAAAGTTTGAGCTTCTGAATTAGTTTGTGCTTTGGAATTAACTATGCTCCGATTAAATTCAACAATTTCTTGAATAAGTTTATTTGCATGATTCATTTGTTGGTTTATTGAAAATTTAGTATCGTTACGTAGTTCACTTAATCCAATAGCG
>CAYOPF010000144.1:0-4878 GCA_964405755.1 uncultured Chloroherpeton sp. | reverse complement strand
ATTTCAAACGGACAACGAGTAAGCCGACACTCATTGCCTACCCTTCTGTATTTTTATTTTCCCCACCGCACATTTTTTTTAATTCAATTTTATGCCAACCGCACAAACAGGCATATTTGGCTTTTGCCCACACACGAACCAAAGCACGACCATAATCTGCAAAAATCTTGACTTCCCAAATACGCAAGAAGAAAGACACTGCCGCCAAAATGAAAGAAAAATTGACTAACCTAAACAGATTTTCCTTAATAACAACTCCCCTTTCATCCTGTAAATCATTCACACTCGAAGTGCACACTTTATTCTTTTATTATAGATAAAATTTGTTGAAATTTCTGCAGCATATTGCAAAATTAATATAAAAAAAGGTGGACATAAAAATCCACCTTGTTTTAAAATCAACTAATTGATTAATTTGTTTTGGTATCCCTTGTTTGCTTAATTGAACAAATTAATGCAGATGGAGGTACCGAAAACTTCCAACCTTCTTTTGTTACATCTTTGAATTGGATTTGTTGGTTTATATTCAAGTTATTGATATCAACCTCCAATGCAGCAATCAAATTTTCGGGAGTAGAAGTAATCTGCACTTTATGGATTACCTGATTTAATTTCCCGCCCACACGTGTTCCAATTGCAGTCCCTGTAAGAATAATAGGAATTTCAATTGTAACTGGGTGGTTAGGAAGCAAACCGATAAAATCGACATGCAATAATTTGTCTGTAGCAGGGTCGAAGGACATTGATTTAACAACAGCATCCATTGTTTGATTAGTTTCTTCGATTGTGATTCTTGCAATTGGTTTGTGGGCTGTATATACAAATGGACGAAGTTCCTTCAATTTTGCATAGAAACAAACATTTTCTTTTCCCATTGCATAATAAACACATGGTATTAAATCGGAATTGCGCAATTCCTTTGCCTTTTTGCGACCAACTTCGCGTTGGTTACCTTTAAGTTCAATAACTTTCATTTTGAACACCTTTTTTTATTTATTAAAAACTATAACTATCTTTCGATCTCGAACAAAGATGATATTGAGCGGTTGTCGTGAGTGCGGATAATGGCTTCTGCCAATAATTCGGCAACACTAACAACCTGAATTTTGTCCGATTGCCTTGGCAAAGGTTTGGAATCGGTAACAAAAACTTTACGTACCGAGCTTGCATTCTCGATTTTTTCGATAGCACTACCACTAAGAACTGGGTGGACGCATATTCCGTACACATCCAAAGCACCTTGATCCAACAAAGCATCTGCACAGTTGATAAATGTAGTACCGGTGTCGATCATATCATCGACAATAAATACATACTTATCTTTGGCAGAGCCGATTATGTGCATAACCTCGGCTTCGTTGTGGCTTGGTCGCCTTTTATCTATCAATACCAAATTGGCATCTTCCAGCCTTTTGGCATAAGCGCGTGCAGTTTTCACCGATCCTACATCGGGAGCCGCTACTGCTATGGGCGATAGATTTAATCGGCGTGCAGCACGAAGCAATACAGGAGATGCATATAAATTGTCCAAGGGTATATCAAAAAAACCTTGAATTTGCGAAGAGTGAAGGTCGATCGTAATCACTCTGTCCGCACCGGCACGTTCTAACAAATTTGCAACAAGTCGAGCAGTTATAGATACTCTTGGTTGGTCCTTACGGTCTTGACGAGCATATCCATAGTAGGGGATGACAGCAGTAACGCGCTTAACTGATGCTCGTTTTGCTGCATCGATTAGCATTAATAATTCAAAAATATTATCTGCGGGAGGCATTGTTGATTGGATGATAAATAAATCGATTCCACGGACGTTGTCCTCGAATTTTACCCAAATTTCACCATCGCTAAAGTTTTGTATCAAGGTCGTGGATAATTCCACACCAAGAATATTAGCTACTCTATTTGCCAATTCAGGATTGGAACGCCCTGTCGCAATTTTAAAATCGTGCATCATCTCTTAAAAAAAAGCTGGGGTGAAAGGACTCGAACCTCTGAATGGCGGAACCAAAATCCGCTGCCTTACCACTTGGCCACACCCCAGTAAAAATAGAGAATACAAAATTAACATATTTTGATAAATTAACAAAATATATTTTATTTTTTCTACATATTTATTCAAGCTAAATTAAATCATCAATTTTCTTTTCTAACCAATCCACATAATCACTGTTGTTCGTGCGTTCAATCACCTCGTGGGCAAATGCTTTGAGTAACAACGATTTGCTTTCCTCGCGGCTAATTCCGCGGGACATTAAATAAAACATCTCATTATCCTGAAGAAATCCAGAAGTTGCTCCATGGGAGCATTTCACATCGTCGGCATAAATTTCCAATTCAGGTTTAGTAAAAATTTGTGCATCAGTGCTTGTTAGCATATTTTTATTTGATTGATAAGCATTCGATTTTTGTGCATCTTTCCTAACATAAACTTTCCCATTAAATACGCCGCGGGATTTCTCTTCCAGTATCCCTTTGAAAAACTGATTGCTGTGGGAATTTGGCATATTATGATTTACTAAAATATGGTTATCGACCACATTTTTCTTTGTTCCTAAGCACAATCCGTTCAATAATGCATCGCAATTCTGGCCATTTATATCCACCTGAAAATTGTTTCGTGTAAATATCCCATCTATTATAAATACCGACAAATCTAATTTGGAATTATCTTGCAAATCAAAATGGAAATTGTTTATAAGATTTAGATGGTTCTGATCTTCTTCCAAAATATTGATTTTCAATTTTGCATTTTCTTCTATTTTAAAAGAAAAGTAATTGTTTTGCAAAAATGATTTTTTACTAAAATTGGAGAAATAAATATCAATTTCGAATTCTGTATTTTTCTTAACTACAAATGATAAGTTTGTATTTGCCAGAAAGTTTTCGTCTTCGGCCAACGAACCAATTACGAATGAATAATTTTTGTTTTCAGAATTTTGGTCGAATTGGAATGAATAATTCTCTTGGTTTGTGGATTGATTTAAATAATAAAAGAAATCCTGAATAAAGAAATTTTCCTGGTTTTGCCTTTTCGTTTTATTTAAATTGGGAATAATATTGATAACCTCGCCATTAAGAATGTAGATTGGCGTTTCGTTTTCGCGAGGGTACCGTTCGATATATTTAAACAATTCTATCTTATCTTGATTGTCGCTCAATTTTGCAATTTTATAATTTGAGATTGGAAAAGTGAGAGGAGTATATTTCCATGATTCCACCTTTGGATTGGGCAAACCTACATTAACTGCTTTTTCTAAATCAGTAATATTTAGTTTTGAGTCCTCAAGGGAGTTTTTTATATTTTCTATAATATTCATATTTTCATCATATTTTAGTTAATAATCCAGTCGTATCCTTTTTCTTCCAATTCCAGTGCGAGTTCTTTGGTTCCAGATTTTATAATCTTGCCGTTGTGGAGGACATGAACAAAATCAGGTACAATATAGTTGAGTAATCTCTGATAATGGGTAATAACGATAAAAGCGTTTTCCTGATTTCGCAGGGTGTTCACCCCTTCGGCGACAATTCTCAACGCATCGATATCCAAGCCGGAATCTGTCTCGTCCATTATTGCCAAAGTTGGTTCCAATACAGCCATTTGCAATATTTCGTTTCGCTTTTTCTCGCCTCCGGAAAAGCCTTCGTTTATTGCACGGCTAAGGAACTTTGGGTCCATTTTTACTAAATTTGCTTTTTCGCGAACCATTTTCAAGAAAGTACCGGGTTCAATCAATTCTTCATTGCGGTATTTTCTGTGCTCGTTCAATGCAGTTCGTAGAAAATTCATATTGCTAACGCCTGGTATTTCCACTGGATATTGGAAAGCAAGAAACAACCCCATTTTGGAACGTTCATCTGGTTCCAATTCGAGGATATTCTGATTTTGATAAATCACGCTTCCTTCTGTAACTTCAAATTCCTTTTTTCCAGCTAAAACGGATGCTAAAGTACTTTTGCCCGAACCATTAGGTCCCATAATAGCGTGAATTTCGCCTTTATTAACTTCAAGATTAATTCCGTGAAGAATTTCATTACCGTTAATATTGGCTTTCAGATTATTAATTTTAAGTAACGACATTTTATTTACCTTTTATTTGTCAAATTATTTGATTAAAAAAAACAATTAAATCTATTATCCAACACTGCCTTCTAAACTGATTGCAAGCAATTTTTGGGCTTCGACTGCAAATTCCATTGGTAATTGCATTATCACTTCGCGTGCGTATCCATTAACTATCATACCTACTGCATCTTCGGTGGAGATACCCCGCTGGTTCAAGTAAAAAATTGCATCATCGGAAATCTTCGAAGTTGTGGCTTCGTGCTCAACGACTGCTGTTGGGTTTTCCACTTCGATGTACGGAAAAGTATGTGCACCGCATGTATCCCCAATCAATAACGAATCGCATTGAGTGTAATTCCTTGATCCTGTTGCTTTCTTGGCAACCTTAACCAATCCACGGTAGCTGTTGTCGCTTTTGCCTGCCGAAATCCCTTTGGAAACAATGCGACTGCGGGTATTATCGCCAAGATGTATCATTTTTGTGCCCGTATCGGCTTGTTGGTAATTGTTTGTTAAGGCAACGGAATAAAATTCTCCAATTGAATTGTTGCCTTTAAGAATGCACGATGGGTATTTCCAAGTAATTGCCGAACCGGTCTCTACCTGCGTCCACGAAATCTTGGAATTGTCGCCGGAACACAAACCACGTTTGGTAACGAAATTGTAAATTCCACCTTTTCCTTCTTTATCACCAGGGTACCAATTTTGAACAGTTGAGTATTTTATTTCTGCATTCTTGTGAGCATAGAGTTCGACCACAGCTGCGTGCAATTGATTTTCGTCGCGCGTTGGAGCTGTACATCCTTCCAAATAGC
>CAYOPF010000143.1:0-4970 GCA_964405755.1 uncultured Chloroherpeton sp. | reverse complement strand
TCAATGTGACCTTTTGGATCTGTAACCACTATAGATACGGGACTATGAACAAACGAGCGATAAAGAACATTCACATACTGATCTGATTTTCTCCTTTGTATAAAAGTAGATAAATAATTCGCAATCGTATTTAGGAATTTGATTGTCTCGCCGTTATATTTTGGAATAGATGAATAGTTTTCAATTATTATTATTCCAATAAAACTATTATTATCGATAAGTGGAATGCCTAGCCAAGATTCTGGAACTATGACTGGTCGGATTATCTTACCTTCTTCTACTAAATTTTCAATCTCGTGATTTATATAATGTGTGGGATTCAAATTGCTTCGGACAATATCGGCAAGTGAATTTTCCGCTTTAAATTTTCCAAATTCTGCATATTGATTGCAATTGTATATTGGATGATATTCAAATCTTTCTTCGTCGTACAATGAGATACAAAAATTTGTTGCATCTATTATTTTGCTCAGTTCTTGTTTAACAATATCAATTAATTCCGTATTGGATAAAGTATTTATTAATCCATTCGAAATTGAATGTTCAATGTCCTGCAATGTTCTTCGAAAATTCTCTTCAGTTGTATCTCGGAAAAATATTATAACCTGATTCTTAACAGGTTGATAAGCTACAAAACTGTAAGATCCACTCAGTAAAATATCTTCATACTTATAATTGTCGATTCTAAGAACACTTCCATTTTTTGCAATATCCTTGTATCTCTCCGTAATAAAAGTATTCTTCAAGTTTGGAAATATATCGTCGAGTTTTTTACCAATAAAATGTTCATGTTCTACTTTCAAAGTATCATCAGCCGCTTGATTGTAGATATTGAATATTAAATCATCGTTTTCATCGAGTACATAACCATGCACGCAGTAAGGTGAATTTTCAATTATGCGTTGATAGCACAACTTGGATTCTTCTAATAAATCCTGAAGGATTATCCATTCAGTCATATCAGTAAATGTAGCACGGAACATTTTAGAATTGTTCCTATGGCTAACTGATGTTTGCACTTTTGCTCGCTTTACTCCTGCGTGGTCTTTAATAACAACTAATATTGGATCTGCCTTAATATCGTTATTTATATTCTTTAAGTATAAATAAAATTCATCCTGTGAAATATCCGATATATAATCCGTAATTTCCTTATTTTCCAATTCCTCTGAAGAACGTTTGATATAATTCTGAAACTGGGTATTGGATTGGACAATTTTAAAATTTTCATCAAAAATAACATAAGCAATTGGTGCATTTTGGAATAAGTCATAAACTTCGTTGGAATAGGATTCGATTTTTATTTGTGCTCTTTCAAGTTCAATATTCTGAAATTGAAGTTCTTCGTGATAAACGATTATTTCGTGGATAAGTTCACCAACATTTTTCTTTTCTAAATCTGAAAAATCCTGTTTTTCAAGTATTTCTCGGATATTGTCAGTTAAATTTAAAAACTTTTCATTCATTATTATTAATTTCCCTTACAATAAAAAATGCATAAACAAATATTCTTTTTTCATCCATAATAGGAGATCCCGTTATAGAAAGCAAAACCTTGCCTTTTTCGGGATGATAAATATAATGACGGTAATCTTCGATAGATTTCAAAGTAGATTTAACCACCGAAAATGGCAGTTTCTTGGGGTTGAGAGGTTTACCGTCCAATCCTTCAATTTTCCATTCGGGGGAGTGATATTGCCTTTTTGTTATGTTTGTAATCTTTATTCCAAATAGATCTTCTGCTTTTTTGTTAGCATAAGTAATTTTTCCATTGGAATTTAGAATAGTAATAGCATAAGGGTTATCTCGAATTATTCTTTCGGTTAATTGCTTGAAGCTTGTTAATTCATATTCAGATTCTTTGAGGGTGGTTACATCAAACACAGCACCTGTCAATTTTAATGGTTTACCCTTTTCGTCGAACTCCGAGAAGTGTCCTCGGTCGTAATACCAGGAATAATTGCCATCTTTTCGTCTAATTCTATATATTGCATCCCATTCATCAGAATTGCCTTCTAAGTAATCTTTCATCATTTTCATCGTTTTATCATAGTCCTCTGGATGAATCAGTTTACAAATCTCATAAACATCAGTTGGAAACTCTTCAACCGAATATCCAATCATTGTTGCTTTTGTATCATCCATCGATACTTTATTGCTATCCAAATCCCACTCCCACCAAGCTACTTTTCCTAACTGCAAAACACTTTCTAGTCTGTTATTAACCTCCCTCACTCTATTCCGTTCTTCAATTTGTTTTGTAATATCTACAAAAGTAATTAGGAAACCATCAACTGCATTAAAATCTGTACGATAGGGGCGCAACCTCACTAAATACCATTTATCCTCCTGAGTTAACAACACTTCTCGATTAATTGGTTGAAGAGTTTCCACAACGGTATTCAAATCATCATATATTTCAGGATAGTTAGGTAATACCGTTATATGGTTTATTGGCCGTCCAATATCATTTTGCATTATGTTGGTGATTTTGGAAACAAGTGGAGTGATTTTCCTTATACACAAATTTCTGTCCAAATATAATGCACCTACTTCGGTATTCCTGAGTAAATTGTTCATATCATTATTCAATTTGCTCAATTCTTCAATCTTGTTTTGGTATTCGGAATTAACCGTATATAACTCTTCGTTAACAGATTGCAGCTCTTCGTTAACAGATTGCAGCTCTTCGTTAACAGATTGCAGCTCTTCGTTGGATGTTTCCAACTCCTCAACTGTTGCTTGCAAGCTTTCTTTTGTATATTGAAGCTCTTTTTCCAATTCACTTACCCGAGAAATTATTTGTCTATCCAACTCAACTGCTTTATTCTTAGTCTTGGATTTTTTTGCTTTTTCTGTGTCTAAATCTTTAATAGAATTAAATGATATCAAATACAAAGTTGTCTTCTCGAGTTCAACTTTGGATGTAGTAATCTGGACCTTATTATCTTCGTAGTTTTTGATTCCTAAAATTATTTCAGTGATACTTTTTTGATTTTCCCGCTTTAACTTTCGAAGTTGGGTGCTTACGAATAATCCCAATTCGTGCGGCAAGTTGTCGTACAAACTCTGTGAGAACTTTCCTGGTTGTAACTTAACAAATTCTGATACATTATTTATGATATGAATAATATAATCATTCTGATTAATTATTATACTTGGAGGAAGAAAATCTCCGAGCAATGCTTCCATCAATTTGTCGCTTTTTAGCAACTCATTTCCTTTTCGTTTCGAAAAAAGATTAGTTTCATAATCCTGTCCTCTATGCGAAAGTATAGGAAGATCTTTAATAATCGGGGGTTTATAGCCTGTATTACATGAATAAATTTTATTTCTGTTATCTATAGGATTGAAAGCTTCGCTCATCTCACCGATTGTTTCGCTACTTCCCATAAACAACATTCCATTTGGGCTTAAGCTATAGTAGAATATTGATAGTAATCTTTGCTGGACTTCTGGCTTTAAATAAATAAAAAGGTTCCTGCATATAATCAAATCAATTTTCGAGAAAGGTGGATCTTTCAGCAAATTATGATTTGCAAAAACTATCATCTTCCTGATTTGTTCGTGCACCTGATAGCCTTCATCTTTCCGAACAAAATATTTTTTTAAGTAATATGGGTCTATATCTGCTACGATATTGTCGGGATACATACACTGGCTTGCAATTTCCAAGGAATGTTTATCAATGTCAGTTGCAAATATTTTAACTTCGCAATTTATATTATTCTTATCAAGGAAATCTGATATTAAAAAAGCAATCGAATATACTTCTTCACCAGTTGAACAACCAATAGACCAGATTCTTAGTGAACGTTTATCTGCAAATTTGGTAACCACATTCTCCTTAATACTTTCAAAAGCTTCTGTATCCCGAAAGAACCGGGTTACACCAATTAATAATTCCCTGAATAGTGTTTCTTTTTCTTTATCCGATTCCGAAAGAAATATCATATATTGGTCCAAAGAATCAAATCGATTGATGCTTACTCTTCGTTCCAATCTTCTAGTGATGGTATTTTCCTTGTAATACGAGAAATCAATACCCGAATAATCCCTTAGTATCATAATTATCTAGGATAAAGTATCAATGTTTTTGGATAGGATATTATCCAAAGCCTTATCTTTACTAACAAAAGGATGTTTTATATAATTCACGATTGCATCTGGCATTTTAGCTGGAGGTAAAATAAAGTCCACCAATCCAGTAGCAACTGAACTTCGCGGCATGCCATCAAATTTGGCAGTGTTTTCGTCCTGTACGATAATTATTCCTCCGCCTTCTTTAATTGCTCTTGTCCCCAAAGTGCCATCGCTACCTGTTCCCGAAAGTATAACACCAATAGCATTCTTGCCCATTTCAGTTGCTAGTGATCGGAAAAAAATATCAACTGGTAAATTCAAACCTCTTTTAATATTTTGATCCTCGAGGAATAACTTACCATGAAATATATATAGATTTTTTCTTGGAGGAATCAAATAGATGTGGTCTGGTTCGACCAGCATTCCATCTGTGATTATTTTAATTGGAATTTGGGTGTAACGTGCAAGAAGTTCATCCATCAAACTTTTATAATCTGGTGAAAGATGTTGAATTACAACAAACGAAAGTCCAGTTTTTAGGGGCATATTTTTAAAAAATTCCTGTAGTGCTTCCAAACCTCCTGCTGAGGCCCCAATTGCAACAATTATTGGCTGTTCTTCTTTCATCATTTGCTTTTCTTGACGAGAATCTTTCTCAACTTTTTTCATCTACATCTTACAGTTTATGAATGTTGCAATTTACAAAAAAAATATAATATTTTTATTAATAAATTCGTAACATGTGAACTAAATAATGAATTATTATTAATCATTTTCGATTTTTTAATATTTATAATATTTTAAAATTTATTACAAGGATGAATTCACTAATCAGACTAAACAATATTATTTAATACTCTATCTTGCAAAGGGTTTGAATTATCAGT
>CAYOPF010000142.1:2776-5033 GCA_964405755.1 uncultured Chloroherpeton sp. | reverse complement strand
AATAGAGAATGCAAACCAACAAATACCCATTGTTTTGGGCATTTTTTTTATTAATTCTATCCTGCTATTAAGCGGGATTTTTTTATGGAGGTATTTTAGAATGTATTCACAACCAATAATCAATTCAAAAAAATATACTGAAATCGTTCGTAAACTTCGCACATTTTTCGATGGAAAAGGATTTTTGGAAGTAGCCACCCAACCACGCCTTAGTATCCTATCAGCATGCGAAGATCCTTCAACAATTGCCTCGTTTTCCTACTCTGGAAAAGTATGGCCATTAAAGCAAACAGGTCAGATGGATTTGGAATACGAACTGTTAACCAATCAGGATTACGAAGGAGTATATTGTCTGTCCACATCCTATCGTCAGGAAGCAAATCCTATTCCAGGACGGCACGACTTAATATTTCCTATGTTCGAATTTGAATCCAAAGGAACTATGATCGATATGATTGCTTTGGAAAAGGAATTGTTGGAATATCTTGGTTTTTCCAAAGAATTATACAATTCAGAATTTAATAAACAAAATAAATTAGAAACTGGCAAAGATTATTTTGAAATTGATTATTTGGAATTGGCTAAAATGTTTACAACTAAGGAAATTACTGCAGACATCGAAGAACGGATTGGCCGCGAAGTTGCTTCTGTTTTGTTTCTGGAAAACTTCCCTGAGTACACTTCTCCATTTTGGAATATGAAACGCAATCCCGAAAAAGGAACTGCAAATAAAACGGATGTGATTTTATTTGGAATGGAAACAATTGGCAGTGCTGAGCGCGAAACCGATCCACAAGTAATGTTGGAAAGATTTCACTCAATTTCGGATGGAAAATATTCCGAATTGCTCTATGCACATTTTAGCCGTGCCAGAGTAATGTACGAATTGGGTGCATTTTTGGATTTACCTATGATTCCTCGGTTTGGAGGCGGAATTGGATTAACCAGATTAATCAGAGTTGTAGAAAAATTAAAAGAACTTGAATAAGTGAATTAATAGAACAGAGGATAATTTAAGGTCTTTTTCTCACACCAATCCATCCGATGTCTTCAAGACATCGGATGGAATATTTTATTCTATATCTTCAAAAACTTGAGGGGACGCTGGCTATTATTTAATTTTATAAAATACACACCTGCAGGAAGCAAGGAAACATCTATTTGTCCTGAAATTAATCCGGATATTTGGCGGTTGCCAAATTGGTCGAAAATCTCGTATTCGGTTGCATTATCGGGTATATTGATTAATGTAAGTTTTTCTGTAACGGGATTGGGGGAAATGTGAAAGGGAAAGTATTCCTTTACATTTCGGTTTTTAACAGAAAGTGGATTTTCTTTAGCATATACAAAAATAGCACTATCAATATTACTGAATGAACCCCACAAATTATCATTCTTGTCAAATTTCATCGACATGATTTCCCTAAATCGTAAATATTGATTGCTGCTTTGAGCTATTTCTTCAATTTCACCTGAATTAAAATTAACTTTTGACAAATTAATAGGCGCATTTGTGTTGTGATACCAAAAATTTCTATCCCTATCAAATTCACCTAACCTGATGAATGACCAATTTGATATTGTATATTTCAAGTGGTAAGAACTCCAACTCCCTATCTTCCTTTTGTACATATGCAGATAATTGTAGCTCTCAGGAGCAGTTGTGTCCGCAACGATACAAATGTTGCCACTAATATCTTCAACCCAACAATCAACAATTTGTGATTTTAAAGTTCTACTAACTATCCGAGACCAGTTGTTATTTTCCCTTTCATATATTACAACTTCTTGAAAATTTGAATTCCCATGTTGAAATGTAACACATAAGATTAAATTGTCATTTGGAGAAATAAACAACTGTTTACCATACTCATATTTAAAAAAATCATTCATATTTGTATTTAACGAAAAGGTATAATTATCATAAGATACAATGCCCAAATCAGTAAAAAAGTGTTTAATGCCCTTTTTGTCAATAATCAACCCCCACGGAAATTTACTATTTATGCTACTTGATGTGTCGAACAACTTATAAATGCTATCTACTTGAAAATACGATGAAATACCATCTTTGAAGTGGACTAACTTATAAGAATTATCTTGAACTTCAGCTAACCACCAAAGTGAATTGTCTATATCTACTTGCGGGCTAAGAAATTGAAAAGTATAGTAGATATTTATATCATTCTCGTGTAAATTTAAGTTATACCATTTTTCATTATCATTAATGTCTATGAAATCGATGTCATTATCTTCA
>CAYOPF010000142.1:0-2766 GCA_964405755.1 uncultured Chloroherpeton sp. | reverse complement strand
GTAAATGAATCATATTCGTGCTCAAAGAAATACTTATTATTCAAACTATCAACTACAATTATCGATGAATTAATTTTATCTAATTTACCATCAATTACAACACTGTCGATATAGTACCACCTACGGTCACCAGAAAATGAAGGATAGTGAGATGCTATAATAAAAATTAATAATATAATCTTTTTCATATATCACCTAATCAATTTTAATTAATTTTTCTGTTAGAACTTTATTATCTTTAACCAATTTTAAATAGTATGAACCGTTTGGAATATCATTAATGAGCATAGTCTGGTTATTAAGACCCTTTTGACATTGAATCTTTTCAGTCAAAATAACATAACCCAATAAATTGCATATTTGAATTTCAATTTCTTGAGTATTTGAGGATTCAAAAGAAATATTCATTTCTGTTACAACAGGATTTGGTATTATTTTCAATTTAGTTATGTAAGTATCAGTTCCAATTTCAGGATAATAATATTTTTCGAAGCTATTATCAGGACAAACTAATGTATCAGATATGATTAATGTGTCAAGATTTGCTTTGTTTATTATCCTAGCATTTACAATTTTATTGTCTGCACCAAATAATTTTAGTTTAGCAAGATAATACTCTCTATAATACAAATCTTTAATAACAAATTCACTGCTATAGATTATCCAATCAGGTTCTTCATTAGTATATAATTCTACCTTTAACGTATCATAATAAAAACAACTATCGGGAGAAAAATTAAATTTTAAATAAATTGGGTAGTTGCATTTTATATTTGGGTTATTATTTGGGAAATTTATATCAGAAATGATAATATCAAAATCATTCGAGGAAACTGTATCCTTATGATAAAATGCTATCAGGGTTTTGCAGTCTATGGTTTGGAAACAATTAAGAGTTTGCGATAGAACTTTTTTGCAATTTTCTGATGGTAATGTAAAGATATCAATTGGATGGTTATACATATAGAAATCAATGTTAATATCTTCGGTTAAAATTGGATTTTTGGTGCAAATTGTACCGATTTTTGAATATGAATTAGGATTTACAAGGAAATTAGAAGGTGCTTTCCAATATTTAAAAACATCGTATAAATCATAAGCCTCAAAAGACCCACTTGATATAGAAAAATTATTTAATCCTATTGAATTTAGCTTAATTACATAGTCAGATAGATCAAAATAGCAAGACTTAGTTTGATCAAAACTTATTGGGTTGCTAATAAACAAATCCCAACAACAACCGAGATAGCCATATCCGGAGTTCTTAATTAACAAAAACTCTAATGAGCCTTCTGGCCAAGGAAAATCACCTAATTCGTCACAATCGCATTTACATTTAAAGATTTGTTCATCATCGCAATCTAATAAGAAATAGTTTTGATTAACATCCTTAGAAAATAATGAGGTTCGGATTGTATTGTTTTTTGTTTTATTATTATTACAAATTGTTCCGTCATATTCATTTCCATTTAAAAAGGTTCCGTTAGATGCGACTATTTCCTCGACAACAATATCATCCATATGTATCTGGATTTTTGATATAGGGCATATCTCTGCAGATCCCAAACTGCCAAAAGGAGGAACTTGTATACGGTAGTGATAGCAACAACCTTGAGAAGTTGTGTCAAATAATGTGTAATTTACATTAAACTTATTTTTGCAAATACAAAATCCAGGTAGCTCTTCAATTTTTTTAATAGAAATTGAGTCTATATAATAGTAAGTTATACGATGACCTCTAAAATTATTTAAATTGTTTTGATCTACTAGGTGGTCCTTACTTAAATCTTTATCATTCTGAAAATTACCAATTGTAATATAATTGTATGATGTTCCAGTATATACTTTCAGTTCGCCCGATACCTTCATCCAACCTTCTAACCCAAATTCATTTGCTGTTGAATTTAAAATTGCATCTTTAGGGCTTGTTATCTGAGGATAATCTACAAAAAGAAATTCATTCCCTACGGCTTCTGCCAGGTTTATGCTCCACCCCTTATTCTGATTAAAGTTTAAAACAGGATCAATTGAAAAATAAGCACCTATCTGATTCAAATTAAAGGAAGCGTTCTGAGATCTACTAACATAAAAACTCACTTCATATCTCCCAGGGGTTAATGGATTTGCTAATTTTTGCTGTATATATTCCTTGTAAGTTGTAAATTCCTTGTTCCTTTTATCGAAGTATTGCGGATCTTTAAAATCAACTCGAAAACCTGCAAATCCCTTATAATCTTGAGTATTCTGATAAGAATAGCCGAATGGAAATCTTTTTTCCGCTAAATTCGTATAATCTGCAAATGGGTTGACATTTGGAGATCTTACAGCTCCATTTCCTTCAGTGTGAAAATAATCTGCTGTTCCTAATATTGTCGGTAAATACCAACAATTATCACATTTAGTTAACGGTGGTTGATTATTTGACTGTTCCCATCTCGGTTTATTATAAACATAATAAGTTGTAAATTGTGGGTCCCAAGGGTATGGTGTTTCTATTGCCCAGAAGCTAAGGCACTTCATAAATTCATTTTGTGTAAATGCATCCAATGAATTTGAAGTTATCTTATTCGGTAATTTATTATAATTCTCAAAACTGCCATTTTGAATATAAACTATTTGCGAATAACCTTGTATCGTTTGTAACATAAAAATTCCCACAATCAATACAATAAAAATCCGATTGAATCGTCTATTATACGTTGTGAAGTTGTGTAGTTGTGAAGTTGTGTAGTTGTGAAGTTGTGTAGTTGTGTAGTTGTGAAGTTG
>CAYOPF010000141.1:0-5281 GCA_964405755.1 uncultured Chloroherpeton sp. | reverse complement strand
TTATTATGGTAACTCAAGAGTAAGAAAGACGCTTATTATCTCATAGAGATTATATTACACACTATTGCTAAGCGAAATTAGTTTTTTCTACTTTTTTTCCAAAAATTATCGTTACAGGTCCATTATTAACTAATTCTATGTTCATCATAGCACCGAACACTCCAGAAACAATTTTGGTATCGGGATAATTTTGTTGGAAGTATGTAACGAATTCGTTATAGAGCGATTCGGCTTTTGTTGGCGACATTGCATCTGAATAACTCGGACGGAAACCACGCATTGAATCGCCATAAAGCGTGAAATTGGATACAAGCATAATCTCGCCACCAACATCACGAACAGATAAGTTCATTTTGCCCTGCTCGTCATTAAAAATACGAAGATTAATGAGTTTATTGCAAAACCAATCGAAAAGCAAATTGCTATCCTGATGGGTGAAGCCGAGCAACACCAAAATCCCTTTGTTGATTGAACAATGCAAATTGCCATCTATATCTAATTTTGCCCTGTCAACTCTTTGAACGACTACTTTCATAACAATTGTTGAAAAAGAAATTCAAAAATACAAATTACTAATTTAGTTTAATTCGTCTTGTTAATTTTGGATTATAAATTGGATCGAATTTGAAAAAAATAGAAATAGAATCGACCAAAGTTTCGGAAATTTACTTTCCGGATAGGACACTGGATATAGAGCTTCCACTGTTTCTCGAATCAGTTTCGGCGGGATTCCCCTCCCCTGCCGATGACTATTTGGAAGGAAAGTTGGACTTGAACGACTATTTAATTATGAATCCCGCCGCTACATTTTTAGTTCGTGTTACTGGCGATTCGATGACAAATTCGGGTATTTATTCTGGTGATTTATTAATTGTGGATCGCTCATTGGAACCCAAAGACGGCAATATAGTTATTGCAGTTATTGATGGCGAATTAACCGTTAAAAGGCTTAGGTATGTTAAAAATAAGTTGTCCTTAGTGCCCGAAAATCCAAAATATAAACCAATTGAAATTACAGAAAGTATGAATTTTGAAGTTTGGGGTGTTGTAAGTACCGTAATTCATCCACTAATTTAAGGAAGTTAAATGGAAAATTTATTAAGAGAAACAATAATAAATATCGAAAAAGAAGCCTTTATACAAGTTTATAACAGGCTGCCGATTGTTGTCGAAAAATCAGAAGGAGTATGGATTTGGGACAAAGACGGCAATAAATATTTAGATTTATTAGGTGGTATTGCTGTCAACGTACTGGGTCATTCCCATCCCAAAATTACTCGGGCAATTACAGAACAAGCTCAAAAATATTTGCACCTATCCAATTACTTTTATCAAGATGTGCAAATAAATTTCGTAAAAAAACTTACACATATAACTGGTTATAGCCGAGCTTTTTTGACGAATTCGGGAACAGAATCCTCCGACGGAGCAATAAAATTAATCCGTAAATGGGGAAATATGCATAATAAAACCGACATTATTGCCTTTTCGGGTGGATTCCACGGAAGAACTTATGGTGCGTTATCCATTATGGACAAACCTAATTACAAACAAGGTATGGGTCCATTTTTGCCAAATTGCAAAATACTTCCTTATAATTCTGTCGAGGATTTGGTGGCAAATGTCGATTTGAACACAACTGCTGTTTTTTTGGAATTTATTCAAGGCGAAGGCGGTATCTCCAGCGTTAGCCAAGAATTTGTGAATACTTTATTTGAATTAAAACAGCATAATAATTTCCTTATCGTTGCCGATGAGGTTCAATCGGGTATGGGGCGAACTGGCAAATTCTTCAGTTTCGAGCATTGGGGAGTCCGTCCCGATATTGTAATCGTTTCAAAAGGATTGGGTGGAGGATTGCCGCTTGGTGCAATTTTAATTGACGAACATTTGGCTAATGTATGGGAAAAAGCTCAACACGGAACCACTTTTGGCGGAAATGCATTGTCGTGTGCTGCGGGACTGGTTTCTTTGGAAGAAATTGAATCTGAATTGATGGAAAATGTCGTGCAAGTTGGTGATTATTTTATTTCCGAACTTGAAAAAGTGAGAACAAAATTCCCAGATAAGGTTCGAGAAATTCGTGGTAAAGGTTTGATGCTGGGTATTGTACTCAATTTCGAGGCAAAATTATTGTTGGATGAATTACTTAAACGTAAGATCATCGCCAATGCCACTTCGGTTAATGTTTTGAGGATTGTGCCGCCATTAATTCTGAATAAAGAGCATATTAACTTATTCATATCTGAATTGAACGATACTTTAAGCGGGATGTAAATGGAAATAATTGCATTAATTTTTTTACTAATTTACTTTCTCAGATTTTTACTAATCTTTGTTGGGAAATTAAATGAAATCAGAAACACTAAATATATCCTCAAAAAATCTGAAAAATTCGAAGGATACATATCAGTAATTATCCCCGCCCGAAATGAAGAAGCAAACATCGAAAATGCAATTCTTTCGGTTGCTAATTGTAATTTCGATAAATCAAAATACGAAATCATTGTCGTTAACGACCGTTCTTCCGACAAAACACAAGAGATTGCAGAATCTCTAACACAATCGATAAGCAATTTAAAAGTATTGAATTTAACTGAAGAATTGAAGGACCCCAACTTAAAAGGCAAAGCTGGAGCACTCCAAGCAGGAATAGAAGCTTCCGAAGGTGCATTAATTCTACTAACAGATGCAGATTGCATTGTTAATCCTAATTGGATTGAATACTACGCTCGTGTTTTTAGTGAACCAAAATTAGGAATGGCAATTTCATATTCTACTATCGATGGTACAAGAATTTTCGACAAAATTCAAGGGATAGAATGGTTATATCTACACACAATGGCCTTAGCTGGAATTGGATTGAATTATCCGTTAGGCGGATATGGCAACGATATGGCTTTCACTCGCGAAGCATTCGATTCTGCGGGCGGATATAAGAAAATAAAATTCAGTGTTACAGAGGATTTTGCCTTAATTAAAGCAATTTTTAAGAGTAAATGGAAGATACATTACCTAATGATGCCACAAACAAGCGTATCAACAAAAGCAGAAATCACTTTCGCATCTTATTTGGAGCAACATCGAAGGTGGGCGTTGGGAGGAATGGAACACGGATGGGTTGCAGTAGTGTTTGTATTCACTACTTTATCGATTTGGATTGGAGCTTTACTTGCTGTAATCTCCGGTAATTACATTCTTGCCGTTGCATTACCCGTTTTAAGAGGAGCAATGGATACAGCAATCTTCATTACACCTATTTTTAAACTACGAAAATTGTATTTACTCAGACACATACCTTTTGCGGTTGGATTTTTTCAGTTATTTGAATTATTTTTACCTTTAACAATGTTCAATCGAAGGATAGTATGGAAGGGGCAAACATTCCAACAATAGAAGAAAATCAATCCAAACTCGATTCGTATTTTATGTCCCTTGCATTAGAGCAAGCAAAGCTTGCTTTCCATAATGCGGAAGTTCCCGTAGGTGCTGTAATCGTTTGGCAAGATACAACTATCGTTGCTTCGGCTTATAATTCCATTGAATCAAACAAAAATGCCACTCATCACGCCGAATTAATCTGCATTAACAAGGCAATAGAACAACTTAAAATGAAATATTTAACTGATGCAACTATTTACGTCACTTTGGAACCTTGTGCAATGTGTGCTGGAGCATTGGTATTGGCTAAAGTAAAAAGATTGGTCTATGGTGCAAGCGATCCAAAGGCTGGTGCAGTTTCAACTTTGTTCCAATTAACCACGGATGAACGGCTTAATCATCGTTTAAAAGTTACTTCAGGCATTTTGGAACATGAATGTAGCACTTTATTAAAAGATTTTTTTAAATTAATAAGAGAAAAACGCTTTGAAATTCCCAATTAATGAATATCATTTGAAGCCCGGCTTATATCTAATACCAACTCCTATTGGTAATATGATGGATATAACACTTCGGACGCTGTATTTACTTGATCAAATGGACTATTTAGCTTGTGAGGACACTCGTTCGACAGGAAAAATACTCCAACACTTCGAATTATCCAAAAAGAAAATGTTCGCCTACCACGATCATAATGAATCGGAGAAAGTTGAATACATAATAGACTTAATTCAAAAGGGAAATAAGGTAGGCTTGGTTAGTGAAGCCGGAACTCCACTGATATCGGACCCTGGTTTCAAGATAACAAAGGCAGCAATAGATAATAATTTACATCTCGAAGCATTGCCGGGGGCAACTGCATTTGTTCCTGCCTTAATTTTAAGTGGTTTTGCCACTCATAACTTCATTTTTATGGGATTTCCACCTGTAAAAAAGAATCGGAATAAGTTCTTTAAATCAATTGAAGAGGCAGAAAACACTGTCGTAATTTATGAATCCCCTTATAAAATTAAAAAAATGCTCGATGAACTTAAAAATATACTTGATCCAGAAAGAAAAATAAGCGTTTCGCGCGAATTAACCAAAATTTATGAGGAAACTATTCGTGGTTCAGTTGCAGAAGTTGCTGATTTATTTAATTCCAAACAAGCATTAAAAGGTGAATTTGTTGTAGTAATTGAGGGAAAAAGATGTTAATCACTTTCGAAGGAATAGACGGCTCCGGCAAATCGACACAAATCGATCTGTTAAAGAATTTTCTTATCGACAAAAATAAAAACGTTATCACATTGCGGGAACCAGGCGGCACCAATCTGGCAGAAAGAATCCGCGAAATCTTATTGAACGATAAAAATGAGATAAATCCCGTTACCGAACTCTTGCTTTTCGAAGCCGCAAGGGCAGACCTAACCGAAAAAGAAATAATCCCTGCCATCAAAGAAGGTAAAATCGTCATCCTGGACAGATACTTCGATAGCACAACGGCTTATCAGGGTTTCGGACGCAATCTGGACTTAAACATAGTGCAAACTATCAATAATTTTGCAACATTCAACATCATCCCAGATTTAACTTTCTATTTAAAAATCCCATACAATAATTCCAAAGAGCGAAGAAAAAGCAACTCGGACAGAATGGAGCGTGCCGTAGACGATTTTTTCCATCGCCTGATTGATGGATTTGATAAAATAGCAAAAGATAATCCCCAGAGAGTGAAAATTATCAATGCCACTCAATCAATTAATGATGTCTTTATTCAAATTAAAGATATCATAATTAATTTTATCGATTAACAAATCAAAATCCACCTCATCAAACACAAATTTTCCGTAATTTAACTATTACGTTAAGGTTTTTTCTCTTCTTAATAAGGTTTTATCTCTTCTTAATAAGGTTTTAT
>CAYOPF010000140.1:0-5300 GCA_964405755.1 uncultured Chloroherpeton sp. | reverse complement strand
GATCCCCACCTCTGCGGTCGGCACTTCTTCGATCGCCACCTCTTCGGTCATCACTTCTTCGGTCACTTTGACGCGAATCATCTCTGCGACTGCCTCTGCCATCAGATTCGTCACGATTACTTGCTTCAGATCTTCTGTTATCGTCCCTGTTTCTACTTCCTCTGGTTTCTTTTTGTTCAACAATAACCTTTAACTCAGATTCATCATCTAAATCAGTTTCGTCATCTAAGATTAAATCTTCGTCACCTTCGATTAATTCGAATCTTTCGTCTGCTTCGTCATTATCAAATTCTAAATTCGCATCCAGATCTTCATCATCAATTGCAAATGTGTCTTCCTCAGCCAAATACGCCAACTTATCATCTTTTGCCAATGTAGTGTTGATTTGTAATTCGTTATCAATTTCGAATGTATCTTGAACCGCACTTACGTTACCAACTAAATTTCCTTCAATAACTAATACGTACTCATTTCGGGTACGAGTGGATTTGAATTTTTCGTATAATTCCGAAAAAGTACCATAATGATGAGTCTCACTTGGCATTGTTAAGTTCATACCGATATATGCCTTTCGGGATGGCATAACTTCAGAAAAGTCCTCTAGTAATACTTTCAATCTGTATGGAGTGTCCATCACAACAATTGTGTAGGGAAAATTACTCAAATCCTGAATTTCTTTGATTCTTTCCTTGCTGTTGCGGTGGAGAAAACCTGCATAGAAAAATCTTCTTAAGTCGAAACCTGAACGGACCATTGCCGTCATTATACTTGATGAGCCAGGAATTACTGTAATTTCTATTTCTTTCGTTAATGCTGCCCGGAGTAATTCAATTCCTGGGTCTGCAAATATTGGTGTCCCGCAATCTGATATTAAAGCAATCGATTTTCCGCTTTCAATCAAATCGATTAATTCTCCGACTTTTTCCTTCTCATTGTGTTCATTAAGCAACTCAATTGGTTTGCTTAAATTTAAGTGCATTAGCTCTCTGCTGGCTTCCTTCATCTCTTCGCCGACAATAATGTCGCAGTTTTGAAGCACTTCTGTTGCTCGGATAGTAATGTCTTTTTTGTTTCCTATCGAGGTCGATACAATGTAAAGTGTACCGCTAGTTTGGTTGGTCTTTTTCAAGTTTTCCTTCTATTAATTCTTTTAATAATAATGCATCCTGGAAATTTGGATCTATTTTTATTGCCCAATCAACCATTTCACGGGCTTGTTCCAGAAAATTTAAATTGAACAAAGCCATTGCTGATCCATAGCAAGCTAAGACGTTTTCTGGATTTTCCTTCAATGCTAATTCATAAACGTCTAAAGCGTCTATATAGTTTTCTTTTGTTGAAATAAATAAATTTCCTGTTATAACAAGTAAATCATCTAACGAATAACCAAGAGTGGACGAGAACTTATGTATGTGCCAATAATTCATTGATTTTGTGATGAATTCAAGTGCTTCTGTGGATTGATTTTGAAGTGAATAAAAAAGTGCTTCCAAATAATATTTGTCGTAATCTTCCTCCTCATCCAAAGTGTCGAGAATATCTCGTGCTGTCTCGAAATCATTTAAATACATCAAGCATTGCACAATTCGCTTTGCAATATGTCTGTTCAATTTTGGATTTTCCACATAATCTATATTTTTGGTAAATATTTGATAGGCTAATTCAAAATTATCGTTTATAAATTCATCTTCTGCACGACCTAGCTCAATTAAAAAATCGGGCTCTGAACTAATAGTATTTTGGGCAATTGATGCAAAATTTGTTTCGTACATACCATCAATTAGCGAAAACATTTTTAATGATGATTTTTGCCAATTCCAGTTTTCACGTGCATAAGCCGATGCAATTAAACCACGAGAAAGAAAACTATTGGGAGCTTTGTAAAAACGTTTTAATATTTCAGTAAGTTCTTCCTCATTTGGTTCAAGTAAGTATGCTTCACTTGTTAATTCATATTGCCCGTATTGGTTACCTACCGACTTTTGTTCGGAAGGAATTTTTACAGAAAATGATGATATTGTAAAGTCTTCTGTCGAACCACCTTCGGTAACAATTACTGGGAGCCCACATGCCATTGCTTCCAAGGTTGGCAATGAAAATCCTTCGCCACGATAAGGAGACACAAACACATTGCAAGCACGATAGAGTGAAGCAATTTCATTTTCTGTCAAGTACTCTTTAATATAGATTATCTCGGGTGCATTGGGATTTTTTTTAATATCTTCAATCATCTGTTCTGCATTTTGTCCCCGATAGAAACTATCTCCACCCATATCTTTAACAACAAGGCATACTTCATCATTTCTTGTGAATGCCTTCAGGTATGCTCTCAACAAAATATCAATACCTTTTCGGTATATAGTTCCACCGCAATAAAGAAACTTTAGTTTTTTATAGGTATCCAATTTATATTTTTCACCAATAGGAGTAAATATATTCGGATTAATTCCATTAGGAACAATTTGCACTTTGTTGAAATCCAATCCAGAATTAATCATACTTTGGCGGGAATAGTTCGATGGAGTCCATATTTGGTCGGCTTGCGAGAATATTTCAACAAAATCCTTTCGCAGCTGCGATAATTCCCAAGGTTGCATAATAACCCACTTGGCGCCCAAAGGTGGTTCCTTTTTTGGTGGCCATTGATGACGAATCCATAAATATGGAAGTCGCGAAATTTCTTCTGGCACTTCCATTTTGTACCTTATATCGCAAGATGCAATTTTTTCGAACTTCTCGTTACCAATAGGAGAGAATTGGTCGGGCTCGTAAGGAATTATAGTTAAATTTGCAATTCCCGAATCAATTATTGAAGAGCATAGTTCCCGGTTCACTAGTGCCAAAGAATGGTAAATAAACTGCGAACCTTCCCACACTATATTCAGTTTTGGATTATTCTCTGCTTGGTTGATTCCTACTAATTCTTCCAGCATAGAAATATTATAATTATTATCCTCAGTTTCTGAAAACAAATCGACTATTTCACCTCTGTTTGTATGAGAATCTTTCTTCGTCACAGTTTTCTTTCCACGAGCAACAAAATTAAGATTGATATAGCCTTTATCTTGTGGTATATCTTGCTCTTCGTACGAATTAAGTTCCAATCCAACTTTATGAAAAAGGTCGCGAATTGATTTTTCGTCGAAACCAACACAATGGTAATCCCCTGGATTGGTTTGTCCGCCATAAATCATATAAGATGCAACCGATGCATCCCAATCGCCACGAAGGTAAGCATCCACCTGCAACTTTAAGGATGGCGACCTAACTATTATTTCTCCATTTGGTTTTAGCACTCTAACCCACTCATTCATCACTTGCTCAACTTCCCTATGAGAGAAATGCTCCAAAATATCACTTGCCAAAATTAAATCCACTGAACCGTCCTCAAATTCCAAATTTCTAATATCCATATAAATAACTCTCGGATCATCGCTAAACAAATCAATATTAAGAAACCCGTCACGAATATCTTTTCCACACCCTAGGTTAAGTAGTAGAGGACTTGGCAAGGGATTGGGCAACTTCCCTGTAGCTTGAGTGTTCGAAAAGCCAAAACCATTTTCTGAAATATTTATTCTATTTCCAAACAAATTGCTCATAAACAAACTTTTTTTAATACAAGCAATTATTATGCCATAAATGGATATATAAACTGAAAAAATAGATTCCAAAATTATAAAAATAAATAACGAGACATCTTGTAAACATAACGCTAATTAATGTAATTCAAGCAAATTTTAATTAAGTCTAAGTATTCTCTTCTATTCAACCACTATTTTTCCGTTAAATCTTGATTTTCCTACCTGCATCAAAATAAAATATACTCCTGTTGGTAAATTATGGTTCAACTCTATTTTCTTTTCATGCTTTGTAGTTTTACTGTAAACTTCGTAACCAAGTACATTAATTATTTTGATATCGATTGGAGAATTTTCGAGTGAAAGGGTTTCGGGTAATCCGAGATAAGCAACTCCCTTACTTGGGTTAGGATATAATTCAATTATATTTTCATGTTCGTTTTTAACTGAATTATAGGTAATGATTTTGGTTTTCCATATACCCCGACCGTAGGTTGCAGCAAAAATTTCTAAAGTATTCATTTGAATTTCTAAATCGTTCACAATTGTTAATGGCAAATCGTCGCTAAAGGGTATCCAAACAGAGTCGAAAGGAAAACAATAATAAACACCTTTATTGGTTCCTGCATAAATCACTTCGGGGGTAAGGTCTGCAATAAGTTCACAATGTTTAATCATATTGATGCGAATACCTTGTGGCAATGGTTTGGAAAAATCGTCCCAAGTTTCGCCCCCATCAGTTGAACTATACAGATTTATTGTTCTAATTGAAGTATTGAATGCAACATAAAGTGTATTTGGATAATTCTTACTAAATTCAATGCCAACAATGTCCATAGAATCCAATGGTAAATTATTTTTAGATCGTTTCCAACTTTTGCCATTATTTGTTGTAATCCATAATTCACCGGGCACCCTAATCCACGCTTTTGAGGTATCTTGATAATAGGAGGAAGGGCGATATATAGCCATATAATCGCTCTTGTAATTGAGAAATTGAGTTATCGATAAAGTACTGGAGTTCAACGAAGTGGAGTCCAATTCAGCAAAATCCAAGAATTTTTGCCAAGTATTGCCACCATCAGTGGATTCCCATAAGTTACGAAATCCCATAAAAATACGATTGCTATTATTTGGATCCATTGCTACTGGGGTTATCCATCTGCCATATTCCGGGATTGATGCATTTAAGCGTGTTCTTACTGTTTTACCACCATCGGAAGTTTTGCATAATCCACCATTTTGCCATACTCCATAAAAAACATCGGGATTGTCGTGGTCGATCATTGTTTCCATACCATCGTAATTTGGTATGTAATTTAACCATTTTCCATTATTGTAGTAATAGCACGAATTATCCTGCGAACCACCGGCAAGAACATAATTTTTATTTTTGCTAAGTGATAACCTATAGAATTCTGTAATAGCCAATCCGTTGCTCAAATCTTCCCATTGAGTTTGGAATTGAACCGAAGGAGCGCCAGGAATTATATTTTCTTCATATTTATCGATCCAATCATTAATCCAATTTTTGTCGCCGGGAAATATCTTTTTCGTTCGATAAACTCCACCGTCATTGCACCAATAATATGATTTATCAAGTGGATTATATTCCACCCAATGTTGGTCGGCATGAGTACTTCGACCAAATACATATATCCAAAAACTTGCGATATCCCAATTTCGACCCATTGTTTGACTCATCCAAATATTTATTCC
>CAYOPF010000139.1:0-5359 GCA_964405755.1 uncultured Chloroherpeton sp. | reverse complement strand
CAACACCTCCTTTTATTAGTTTTAGTCGCATCGATGATGACTGGTTGTCTTACTACATCAATTAACTCAATTTTTACTCCCAAGGACATCCTGCCAGGCGACGAAATAACAGGAAAATGGGAAGTTGACGGAGATTCCGTTTTTAAAAACTATCTTTTAATTTCGAAGTCTGATGATAAGAGATTGAACCTGACCTACATTAGACAACATACAGAGAATAGCAAGTTAATCAGTATCGACACTATCGAATATATTGGAAATATGGGTAAAATTCATGGCGTTTTGTTTTTAGAGTTCAAGCCCAACCCTAAGGAAATATTTTATCCCGGAATGATGATTCCCACTTATTACTTTGCAAGAGTTTTTGTGAAAAATAACAAAATGAATTGGTATGCAATTTCTGCTAAGATGTTAAACAGATATCTGCAATCTAAGGAATTTTCTATAAAAGCAAGTTTTCTGGAAGATACCGAATCGCTGGTTATCACCGACAATACCAAAAATATTCAGAAATTCCTTAAACGTGCATTAAAGAAAAAAGAAATATTCGAAAACTCAAATGAGTATGTTAAAGTGGAATAAATCTTTTACCATACCAATAAGTTGTTCTTAATTAATAACATATTTGTGTATCAACAAAATATTTTGGCAGTTCATAGCCAAAGAATGAATTTATATTGTTTGCATACCATTCATGGACTAAACCTAAGATTGTTTTCCAGTAAAGCTTATTTAACCACTATTAACTTTCCTACATATTCTCCAAATTGAATAAAATACACTCCAACAGGCAAATGCGAGATATCAATGCGTTTGAGTGATTGAGCAAGATTTGCCTTTATTGCCATCACGCTTTCGCCGTTGGTGTTCAAGATTTTTAAATCAAAATTACCCGCAAAGTTTATATTTTCTTCAGGTTGTCGGATTTCAATATACTCACTTGCAGGATTAGGAAATATTTCAAAACGATTAATTTCTGATTTATTCCCTACCGATGTAATTCCAAAGTCTGTTAATTTTCGTTTCCAAACCACTCCATCGCCAGTTCCTATATATACATATTCTTTATCGCTTGTTATAGCTCTTACGTTGATTTGCTTGGGTAAACCTTCATCACTAAATTTCCATGTCAATCCATTATCGAGTGTATATGCTGTTGCCACTTCCGAATAAGTATTTTCGAAACTTGCGAACACTACATTCCCAAAGGAAGTTAGCCCGGTGCAATTACCTTTTTGTAAATTCTTCCACGATTTACCATCATCGGTGGATACGAATATTCCATCTAATGTCCCAACAATCACATTCTTACCGCCACCCTGTTTGGATGATTCTGCGAAAGCTTTGATTGTTGTGTTGGACTGAGGGATATAGCTTTGCCAACTTTGGCCGTTATCAGTCGATTTATATGCATAAGGCCCTTGCCCCATATAAGCATAACCATTAAATCTTGTAATTGCATTCACAATTTGGGTAGTACCTCCATTTGCCTTCCATGATTTTCCATCATCATTAGAAAGAAAAATTCCACCTCCTCCGGTTCCTGCAACAATATTTGAACCAAACAAGCCAACAGCATAGACATAAGGAACAGTTATACCGCTTCCAGTGTTAGCCCAGTTATTTCCTCCATTAGTTGAGATTAATACGCCACTTCCTCCAGTGCCTGCAACAACCTTGTTACCATCCACATCTATGCTGTATACTTTAAGGTTTATTAGTCCAGCGTTTTTCTGCATCCAGTTGTTTTCATTGTTGGCGGAATAATAAATACCTTTACCATCGGTTGCAACCATTAAACCATTATTAACCTTGACAAGTGCTTTAATATCGGCACCAATTGTTGAATTAATCACTTTCCACTGAGAATTTGCCGAAAATATTGCTAAAAATATAGCAATGCTTGAAATGAGTATAGTTTTAAACATTAATTACTCCTAAAACAATTTAACATTCCTAATTTACGAATTAGGAGCAACTATATTTTGAATTACTATTAATTCAATCTTTAAAATTTCCTATCTGAACAACTAAAGTAGAAACTTTTTCAATATTTTGGAAATTGCTCTTTGTAACTTTTTGTGTAGGTGGAATTGCTTTCTTATCAGTTTCTATTGTTTGAATTTCGTATTTTTCGATTTTCAGTTTATCTTTAATATTTGAGTTTTCATATTCATTTTCCGAATAATTGGGGTTGTCGTAATAACTTTCGCCGTCTGTTGGATGACCTGACCAAACTCCATAATAATTCAACCCCATTATGCTTATTATTTTTTTTGTTTTTATTTCGACTTTCTTGGATTCATTTTCTGAATAGATATAAGAAGATTGAACATCAAAATCTACATTAACTGAGCGACCGTTATTCAGGAAATAAACAGTTACATAAACCAAAGCATCTCCATTTTGGTTTTTACCCTTCCATGTAAAAGAAATGCTATTGTCAGTGTATACCTTGTCGTCGATGGTTCCGGTTTCCCAAAATGCAGCAATATTCATCTTGTAGTCCAATATATCGCCAACATAATAGCCCCCATCATCGAAATTAATTCTTGCATTTACATCGGAATTGAATGCCAAGAATTTACGGAAATCTTTAAACCACCAATTAAATATTTGAAAACTTTGTTCTTCAGACCGAACTGAATTAATTTCCACATACATTTTCACCCACGATGGTTGCAACTTGTCGCCAGATGAGGCAAATGGCACGATTGCTGTAATTTGAGTGCTATTAAAACTAATAACAGAAGCCTCTACCGTACCTGACTTATCAATAAATTTCACCTTCATGTTTGTCGAATTAACGCCTGAAAACTTTCCTGTTATTTTAATTGTATCACCGGAAAAACCAACATTATTCCTTTGCCATTTGTCACTTAGATTTTTTACTTCATTAATAGTTGGAGGTTCAACAATTTCGTTGGTTATTTCATCGGAGACTATTGTTATATCCGCAAAATTGATAAAAGCTTGAACCTTTTTGTTTGGTGGAATTTTGGTATCTATTTCAGAGATTTCATAACTTCCTTTAGAACAATTTGCCGTAATATTGGATATCTGTCCGTCAATTTTAAACCCTACTTTACCATTATAAGAAATGCTTCCCGCATATTCACTTGATGGAATGTGTTTTACCGAGCCAATTAATTTTTTATCCTTCGAATTAATTGATATTTCGATTTTAAAAAGTGGGAAAAATCTCCTAACTACTTGCTTGCCAGCATCTACTATCATTGGAATAAGTTCAGTTGCCTGCGAGGATGCGTTCTTTTTGGTAACTCGGGGATAGGATCGAAAATTCTGTGTTAAATAACCAAGTAAAATGGATTGATCGTTGCACATTTCAATTTTTTTACCAGAGGGCATTATAGAATAATAGTTAAAGTTATCTTCTTCGTATGTTAGTTTTTCTAATTTTGGATTTGGGTAATCTTTTTTACCATTTCGGGAGGTATAGGTTTCCACTCCTTTTCCAGAAATTGTCTCGTCCGAAAAAAAATACTTATTAGTAAATTTTGCAAGCTCCATGTTAATATCAATAGCAGTTTTTGCTTCTTCAAAGATAGTTTTATACGATTGTCCAATCTCGTTTTTATAGTGGGTTGGTATCAGGCCTGGATTGAAAGTGCTTTCGTATGGATCTGGTCCACCCAAGCCCATTCCACCGTGGGCATCATTTCGCACGTGAGGTGGGCAACCCATATCTGCAGTATTATGAAGAACTTCGCCCAAACATCTGAATGCTTTAGCGAGATATTCGTTTCTTCCGGATTCTACCGAAGCCTGCATTGCTTTCACCATATAATCCTTCCCCAAAACCCATGTCCAATCATTTGCATTTGTAGGATCATTACCGACAAAATGCCAGTTAACGGCATCAATTTGTGGATTAAATAATGCTAACGTCTTATTTAAATCTGTCAGAAATGTTTTCCCGTCATTCGCAATTGGGTCGTAAAAGTGTCGGTAGGCAGCAGGCACTTCCGGTTCGTCTGCAGAATAACCGCCCTCGCTTATCCACTTATCTGCCGAATAACTTTCTGTTGTTGTAGTTGGCGACCACCATCCAGAGTTAGTGACTGCGGGACCTTTAAGCGTTGTAAAATTCAAAAGAAATGTGTAATCCTTAAATTCTGACCACTTTTTATAATCTTCTTTGAAGTTAGAAAGAATGTACATATTAAATTCTCTATGAGCGACCTTATTGTCATAGGAATACACAAAACTTGTACAAAATACACTAATAACAATAATTTCGAGTAACTTTTTCATATTCATTTTCTCCTACATATCCTTTAATTTCCATTTACCATCATCGTCCAAAAACATCGATATCTCGAATGTCATCCCGTTGTAAGTTAATTCGTAAACTGCGTACAAGCTATCCGAAGCAATTAATTTCCGAGTTTCGAGCAATTTGGCAAATTCTGCCAATTTTGTTTTGTTTTCGGTAATTGCCTTGGAATAGTACTTTGCATTCTTTTCCGAAAAATAATTAATAAATGCATCAGCATCATTATTCTTCAGAGCAGAGCTCACATTGTTAATAAATTCTTTCAACTCTTTTGTTTCAGTCACGTTGTCAGTTGGCTGAGTAGGAGAGTCGCTCCCACAGGAACTAAATAATATTAAAATAATATTAATGAATAAGAAATAAACTTGTTTTTTCACTTTTTCCCCTATAATTTTTTTAAAATTACGAAAAAAAAGTTATTCCTTATCAGTTAAAGAATTGAAATATAATATGATATTTCTTTTGGGAATAAAATAATAAAAAAATCCGAATATAATTAAATATTCGGATTTATTAATTTTTAGCTTGGCAGCGACTTACTCTCCCACGCAGTTGCCCACGCAGTACCATCAGAGATACGGTGCTTAACTTCTCTGTTCGGAATGGGAAGAGGTGTACCCACCGCTCTACAGCCACCAAGCAAACTTTCTATATAAAGAACTAATTATCAGGATATGTCCAAGCAAGCAACTAATTTATGTAAATTTTACATAACTAGTATGTTGTATAACAACTTAGCCTGTAAGCTAACGGATTATTAGTACTTCTTGGCTAAATACATTGCTGCACTTACACCTGAAGCCTATCAACCAGGTCGTCTACCTGGATCCTTAAAAGATACCTCATCTTGGGATAGGTTTCGTTCTTGAGATGCTTTCAGAACTTATCCGTTCCGGACTTGGCTACTCTGCCATGCCATTGGTATGACAACAGATACACCGTAGGTCCGGGCGCCACGGTCCTTTCGTACTAATGGCGGGTTCCCTCAAGTATCTTGCGCCCACACTAGATAGGGACCGAACTGTCTCACGACGTTCTGAACCCAGCTCACGTACCGCTTTA
>CAYOPF010000138.1:0-5511 GCA_964405755.1 uncultured Chloroherpeton sp. | reverse complement strand
ATTCAGTAACTGAACGCAATTTTCTTGGAAAAAATGGGATAATTATTAGCCCTAATCCTAATACAGGAAACGGAAATATCAAATTTGAATTGAAGCATAATGCATTCGTCGATATTTCGATATTTAATTTAACAGGTAGAATCCACCATACTATACAGAGATCTCACCTTACAGAAGGAATATATATAATCCCATTTAATATCGAAGAAAACGGAACATTTATTGTTGCTATTACTGCTGGAAATAGCAGATATAGCGAAAAATTTACAGTTTTTAGATAATAAAAAATGCAAAATGAGACCTTTTAAAATATTTATTCAGGTAATTGTATTCTTCTTTTTGATTAGTACTGCATTTGCCTATCAACCTTGCGATACTGTTCGAACTTGCGTTGGTCGTTGTTTGAAGTTTTCGCAAACCGAAGGGAAAGGAGCACATTATATAGATATTCTGAACACAAATCTGACCCAAAAAGTTAATTCAAATATGACTTTTGAGCTTTGGTTAAAGCCTGAACGACAAGCAGGAAAGTTACAGTATATCGGAGGAATGTGGGGGCCAGCAGACGAAAAATACGATTCTTGGGTGGTTTATATTTCTTCTCAGGATTCGCTTGTTTTCCATATCAATGGACAAAACGAGAAATTAGGGAATTTGGATGATACTCGCTTGTCTATACCTTTTTCAAGCTATTACAATTCCTGGAATCATTTTGCATTCGTTGCCGATGGAACGACAGGGTGGATTTACATTTATGTGAATGCCTATCCTGTCGATTCGGCACGAAATCAATTCTATCCGTATAAATCATTTAAACAAATCAACAATCCGGATTTATCGCCCCAAATAGGTAGTACCAATGCCTTATCTAATGATTTAAGTTTGCATAGAACTTATAAGGGATTGATGGATGAAATTAGAATGTGGGGTAGGACTTTTAATGCTAACGATTTTGTCTGTATGAAGGATAAATCTATGAGTGGTGGCGAGAAAGATTTGTTCGTTTACTACCGGTGCAATGATTCGAGTTATATCTATACACTCTGCGATGCTTCGGGAAATAAGAATTTTGGATATTTACGCTCGGGACTATCTACTATTATGTCCGACCGTAAAGACTTGGGAAAGGTTGTTGTAACACCCATTATAATAAACGATACGGTTTATTGCGATACTGAAAAAATATACGAATTTACTTTGCTTGATACAGCTTTGTGTGCAACAGGAAGTAGTATTCTTGCATATCAGGGCTTTAACGATAAATTTTACTTCTTAAATGGGAATCAGGAACAAATTTTAACTAATTGGCGAACTGTGCAATTGGAACCGGGCATTCCTTTGAAAGTAAGAATAAAAGTTAAATTAGATATTATTGGCACGATCAAAACAACTTTGCTTTTCCGAAACACAAACAGATGCGGAAATTATCACCTAAACGTTCCAGTAACAATTACTCGTAAGTCCGAATTGAGCATGTCCAACTTGCAGATACGGTTCGATTCGTTAAAAGCTCGTTGTATCGAAAAATCATTTATCGACTCAACGTTGAAGATTTGCAATACAGCCAAAACCCAAGTAACCATAAGTTCAATCAATTTAAAAGTGCCTCAAGTCTTTCAATTAACATATCCAACATTACCAAAAGTATTAAATCCGGGTGAATGCTTTGATGTGAAAATTCGATTTGTTTCCAAAGATACTACTAAGGCATATTTTGATACATTAAGAATTGTATCAACCGACAAATGTGCCCCAAATGCATTAATTCCAATTTATGGAAAAGTGAACGAAGTGCTTTCTATTTGGCGGCGTGGCACTAAGATGCGATTAGATTCATTCAATTTTGGACAATCGTGCGTAAACATGCCCGCGAATTCTGTTGAATACGAATGGTTCAATAATTCAAATAAAAATATTACGATTGAAAATGTTATCATACCTCCAAACTTTTTCGGAAAATCTTTAAAATTCCCAGTGATACTGGAACCAATAACGGGATATAATCCAAATTACTTTCGCTTTTTTCCAAAAATTAAAGGAACATTTAAGGATTCTATTGTTTTTATTGCCAAATCCGAAGGTTGTACGATACACTATCCCGTATATATTTATGGAAAAGGTTATGAAGCGGATATTAGTTTTTCGACTTTAGAAGTGGACTTTGGAACGGTTATCGTTGGACAGCAAAAAACGATTAACGCTGAAATTGAAAATAAAAGTGAACAAGGATTGGTTGCCTCGCTTTATTTAAGGAAAGGCGATCCATTTTCATTGACAGGAACCCGGAGTTTGGGTATTAAAGAATTTTCCAAAAATTCGTTTCCTATTACTTTTATTCCCACAACAGCTGGAAATTTCGAAGATGAAGTGTGTTTATACGAAAATACTTGTTACCAATCATATTGCATTAAAGTTAAAGGGAAAGCCATTGTGCAATTAGTCGAATTCCTTCCCGAAATACTTAAAATCAGCGATGTCGTAAGTTGCCAATCGAAGGATGGAACATTGGAAATTCAGAATATTACTAACGAAACTCAAACCTATTTGAATTTTAATTTAAAACAACAAAGCAACCTCTTTAAATTAATCAATCCCAGCACTTTACCAAATTCAATCACACTAAAACAAAATGAAAAAGCAACCTTCACATTTCGATACACTCCCAACGATAACATAAACGACCGCGCCGATCGCGCATATTTGGAATTCGAAAGGACAGACAGAACTAAATGGTCTGCAAAAATCTACGGCTATTCGATAGTCCCTAAGATTTATCTTACATCCGAAGTTTTATTTGAGACACTGGAAGTTGGCGGAGTGCTATTCGACACTCTCCATCTGGAAAACATTTCCAACTATCCTGTAACGATTAGTAACTATAGCATAAGCAACGGCTTTGAATTGATTTATCCGCTAAACTTAGTTGGACGAAAGTTAACTCCTAAGGATACCATCCAAGTCGTAATTGCTTTTAAACCTACCGAAGGAAAATCTTATAATGGCAAATTCACAATCTTTTCCGACGAACCTTGCCCGATTGAATCCTCGACCGAATTGAGTGGTATCGGAATAATAATCCCGCTCGACGTACCGTTAAAAGTGATTACCTATGGGTTCGTCAGACCTTGCGATTGTCAAATCCGATCCATCCCACTGATAAACAACTCCTTCTATTTTCCAATGACGATTGATAGTATATGGATAGATTCAACTAACGTCTCGAACCCTCATCCGGAGTTTTATTCATGGTCATCGCACTATTCTCCAAATGCTTCGGTACCTTATTCAATTCCAAAAAGAGCTACCGACACCCTATATATCAAATATTGCCCTAAATCGTTGTTAATTCCAAATAAAATAGACAATGATGCACGGTTATTTTTACGTGCTTCAGGCAGTGGATGGGCTGATACATACACTTCGTACCTTGCGGGAAAGCAAACATTATTATATCGATACGATACTATAAGAGTTTTCTTTCCACCTACAAGGGTGGACACGGTTTCCAAACCTCAATACATCCGCTTAAAAATCCCATCACTTGATTTCAATCCCTCGCAAGTGAGCATCCAAATCGACACCATCGAATTCGTACCGAACGAGAGAGTTTTCTATGTGAGAGACTCGCTTAGCAGACCTTTCAACATAATTACCATAGACACAAACAACACATTGGTTCTGGAAGCCACCTTTAAACCCCGGGCAGTAAGGTACTACGAAAACAGAATGAAGGTTATCATTAAGTCACCTTGCTTCCACTTCGACACAACTGTCGTTTTCTCAGGCTCGGGATTTGCTCCAGCATACGGATTGAGCTTCAACTTTCACAGCAGATTTAATATTATAGATACATTCAAAGTCGTCCAATGCGATACCCTTGCCATCCCTGTTTATTCTTCGCGCTCCATACCTGCAAACGTCGTCGATATTGACTGCAGAATTGGCTACGATACCACAAAACTTGATTTCCTTTACGCATCGAGCGATTACATAAACCAAACGTGTCCCAACTATCAGTCATTCATCAATCACAAACACTCACAATTCGGCGGCAGTCAGTTCCTGCTTAAGAACTTTTGCAATGTGGATAGTTTAAAACCAATATTTACTTCCTACTTTAAACCAAAAAACAATAACAGAGACACATTCAATATCACATTGGACAGCATCAGGTTCGATACTGAAGAAATTATAATGTACAATATTATAGCCGAAAACGACAAAGCAACAGTTATCATTCAAAAACCTGAACTCACCGCCAGCAATATCGCAAACTTCGATTCCGTAAGAGTATTGGATTGCAGCGAACGGACAATCATCCTTAAAAATACAGGAGACGTCCCATTAAACGCATTTTCATTATTAAATTTAACAAAAGAACTCTTTTTCATCGCATCATCACCACCATTGAACGATACTTTAGCAGTAGGGGATTCGATTAACATTACAATAAAATATTGTCCACGCAAACCGGACACATTAAATCACTTCTTAAATACAATTGCATCGGCTCCGTGCTTAGTTTTAGATTCAAATAAACTTGTGGGAAGAGGATATGCTCCTCGATACGACATTTCGTTCGATACCCGACAAACTTTTTACATTCCAGATACTTTAACAACACAAATTTCAGATACTCTAATCGTTCCTTTGTTTATCGACAAAGATTTAAATACAACAATAAACAATAATACATATTGGTTGGACGATATTTCATTTATTATAAATTTAGAATATAATCCATTTGCCTTGGAATTCCTGGAAGCAAACAATTACTTAAATGCAAATTTCAATCATTCATCAACCCCAGGCAATGTTTCATTGATTTATAACAATGCAAAAAGAATAGAAAAGGGAAAATTAGCAGAAATAAAATTTATTACAACAATTCCAGACAAACAATTTAATAAAATAAATATAAACATATCGGAATTTATAACAGATTCGATTATGTTTTTGGACTTGTACCCTGCCATAGACTCCACTTATTTACTAACAAATGAAAAGTGCGGTTTAACATATCTAAATTACACAGGAATAGAACCAAGTTTAAGTCAGAATTACCCAAATCCATTTGCAAAAACAACAGAAATACATTTATCAATAGCCGAAAAACTTCCAGTTGAATTAAAATTATATTCAATTAATGGAAAATTAATAAAAACGTTACTCGACAAACAAATATTAAACATTGGCAAATACAAAATAATCCTTAATTCAGAAGGATTACCTCCCGGTTTATATTATTACATCCTACAATCAACAAATACTACCCTCGTGAAAAGCATGATGATAATCAACTGATTTACAACATTTACCAATAGAAACACATTTCCCCTCTAAAAAGAGGGGATAAAGGGGTGTGTATTGATTACATTTAAAGATTGATTCCTATTAAAAGCAAATTTACTACAATCTTACATATCTTTTATTATAAAAATATATTAATTATGGTATAATATTTGATATTAATTTATATTATAAATTGATTTAATTGTAAAATAAATTGAT
>CAYOPF010000137.1:0-5667 GCA_964405755.1 uncultured Chloroherpeton sp. | reverse complement strand
GTCAGTCTCAATAATAAGCGACTAACAAATGTTGCAGATGCAGTTAACCCACAAGATGTTGTTACGAAGTCTCAATTAGATAGTGCAGTAAGTTCAGGTTCTACTGCAATTCATGTACCTGTTCAAGACTTAGCTGGCTTGAAAGCAATTACCGACTATACAGATAAAATGCTATGTAATGCAGAAGATATTGGATTATATCGTTACGATATACAGAGCTCAGTAACGAGTAATGATGATACAGTTGTAAGACCGTCTAATATAGCTAGTGATGCCTCGGCAGGGCGCTGGATTAAGATGTCCAGCCCACTCAACTCACATAATAACTTATCAAGTTTACAAGGTGGTTCATCAAATGAATATTATCATCTCACATTAGCTCAACAACAAGCTGCAACAAGAAATGCAAACGGAACTCAAAATGGTCTTATCAGTTCTAGTGATTGGACAACTTTTAATAATAAATTAGGTATTGCAAATTACAAATGTCGTGAAACACCAAGTGGCATAAAAAACGGAAGTAATCAAACGTTTACTTTAGCAAATACTCCTTCGAGTGGTAGCGAAATGGTTTTTGTCAATGGAATCTTACAAGAACCAGGAGCTGGTAATGATTATACTATAAGTGGAAATACTATTACACTGCTTACTGCTCCACTAAGTAGTGATAAAATTTTTGTAACATATTGGTATTAAAAATGGCTAAAACAGAAATTCAAGGTTCTCAGGTAAGAGATCATAGCATAACTGAAAGTGATCTATTGTTATCAGATGTAACAACATACAATGCTGATATAAATAAACACGGATTTTTACCAAAATTACCTAACGATACTAGTAAGTTCTTAAACGGAGTTGGTGAATTTGTAGTTCCAAACATTAATGTTTCAAACATTAATGTTCCAATGCTATATGGGTATTATAAAGCAAATACTAACAACTATGAAACTTGGCACGCAACTCCTGGTGTTGGCGACATATTAAATTCATCACTTGCGTTGGCGACAGGTTTCATATACGCATCACCTCTTCATATAACAAAAACAATAACTATAGATAAAATTGCTGTTAGTCTTCGTGCAACAGCAAGTGGAGAGTCATTTTATTATGGCATTTACAATGATACCGGCGATATGTATCCAAATGAATTAGTTGTATCAAGTGCTTTAAAATTTGCTACAAATGCTGGAGCCAAAATAACAGATGTAAATGTAACATTACAACCAGGTTTATATTGGGTAGCAATTGCCACATCAGCGATACTTACATTTCATAGCATACCGACTACTAATGTATTTAATGTATTAGGTTATGGTAAAATGATAGAAAATAACCATCCGACACAGGCAGTTTCGATGATAAGGTCAGTATTGTTAAACTTACCTTTACCAACGACTTTCCCTACAAATTCACCAACTTTGCGTACATCAGGTGCCATTCTATTTTTCTTTAGAGTAACTAATGTGAGTTGATATATTAATGAATAAACTAATTAAATATAACCCGGAAACCGGAAAAAAATACTATGGAGATCTTAACTTCTCTGAGGTAAAGAACTTTGCTTTAAGCACTATAACTGAGGAAATTCGAGATACTTCCTGGTATAATACAAGCTCGATAACAAATAGAGAGTTTCCAGAGAACTCTAACCTTGAGATTGGGAAAAAGTATATAATGAATTTCTGCTTTAATATAGTCCCAGGTGGTGCCTGGAATGCTGATATGGGGTTATGTTACTTGTTCTTCACCGAAAGTGGTAATGATATTATTCTTAGTGGATGGCCTTTAAATCAATTGCTATGGAGTACCTTCCAGGAATGTCTTGGTGCAAACCCCTGTATGCAATTCAACACTACATCGTGGGGAGCATACTTTCAAGGTTCGAAGGTAATCACAGCACAAGACATTAACGGAGTTGGGAAGATAAGATTAAAATTTGACCTTCATGTCGGTTATCCGCAATGGAGGATTTATCATGACACTAGATATAGTTTTATAGAATTTATCAAAATTGAAGAAGATTGATGTTTAACAAAATAATTTTAGGAGGTTATTATGGGCGCAAGCGCACCTGCAATGAATAAAGTTGCATTCTTTCGTGCAAACTTTAACGGAACAACTTGGGCAATTTACAGTGCATTGACCGGCACTACCGCAGCAACAACTCCTGCACATGCAGGGTATATTCTCACTGGACTTATCGAAGATGGTAAGTACGATCCACAAGAAGACGGTACTATCAAGGCATCTTGGACTCAGTACAACGATGACGAAGCGTTCAACGATTTTCTCAACGCTGTTGTTACTGTCGCAAACACATCTGGGGGACGACCTGAAAAGACAATGGAAGATGGAGCCAAACTTACGAGTGGAGCAACATCTGGCAACTATGTTATAATGCTTGCTTATACAACAACTGCAAATAGCAAAGTCAAGACTATCGCTGCAGTTGGAGATATCAGTAAGACGTCAGGCTCTTTCGGTACGAAAAACGAAGACTGGACAGCACCAACATTGGAGTTTAACTCAATTATCACTCAAGCTGAGTTAAGTCTACCTACAGGCATCTTTGATATGTTTCACGCAACAACGAACACAGGCGGTGTGTTGGCTGCTTCAGCAGTTACAGCTGCTCAAGTAATCCCAAATAAAGGCTCATTCATTCGCAAATACTTTGATAAGAAGATATAATCACAATGAGGGGACTAACCCTCCCCTCTTTTCTTTAAACAAAACAAAAAGGGAGATATGGACATTAAATTATTTATTAAAGATGATGAGTATATTACTCTTCCTCTTAAACGACCAACTATGCAAGTTAAGGATGCATTACTAAAGTTAAACCTAGAGTTTGCTAACGAGCAAAAGAAGATAATGCAGAACGAAAAATTCAAAGAAATGGAGAAAATCCAAGAAGTGATGATAGCATTCGAGAGAGAAAATGACACAGCAAAGGCATTGGCAGTGATGAATAATCCAGAAAATGCTGTCTTAATTCAGGAATATACCTTAGCAACACAAAAGATATCGGATGAATTTGCTTTAAAGAAGTTCAAGGAAGTCATCAACTCAAAGTCAATTGAAGATGCAGAGGTTAAGAAGCAGTTCGAAAGTTCAGTAAACAGCGTCTTTTGGAAAAACCAGGACATGGGGGAAGTGAACGAAGCCCTTACCTACTTTCGTACAAAACTTGGAATCGGATAATGACAAGATAAAATACATAAGAGACTTCCCGGTATTTGATGTACTGAAAGCCAAATCGAAGAAGGAGAAGAAATCGTATTATAATACTTTCAATCTTTTGCCAAACGAAGATTACGGAGATTACGAAGCTCAATTATATTACCACAAAGCTTTATGCTGGATGTTAGCAGAAAATGACTATAAGAAATTCGAAGACTTATATGGCAACTATCCCGAAAGTGAGATTTGGGAAATGTTGGGAATAATGAACGCAGTAAATTATATTCCATAAAGGAGAGCGTGATGGCTGGACTACCAGAGATGTCCTTTAAATTTACAATTGATCCAATCTTGAACACTCAGAAGTTAAATGCAATTCTTAACGAACTCGCAAAATCGATGGGTGCTTTAGGAAAGGACATTAAACCTATTGATGAGGCAAAGTTAACCGAAGCATTTAGAAAGATAGACGAGCAGGCAAAGAAGGCGGGGACAGATATCAAATCTTCCTTTGAGAAAGGAAATGAGGGAGCAGACAAATTTGGTAAAGGAGTTGATGCAGTAAAAGAGAAGCTGAAAAGTACAAGTGACCTTACAACGAAAGCTTTTAATTTTGCTATGCTATCGCAATCTTTAAGTGCAGCTGGTAGTAGTATCCAGTCTCTATCATCTCAATTCGTTGCATTAGATACAGGGCTGCGAAATGTTGGAACATTAGGAGTCAAAAACTGGCAGGAATTCGACGGATTAATGCAAGGATTTATATCGAAGGGTGCTGATGCAGCTGGTGTAACAAAGGCATTGTACGATGCAATTTCGGCAGGGACGGTAAAGTCAGTAGGAGGTATTGCAGACGTGGCAAGTGCGACATCTTTCTTAACATCTTCGTCGAAGCTAGCCAAAGCAGGTCTAGTAGATATATCTGTAACTACTGATGCATTAACATCTGTGTTGAATGCTTACGGAGCATCTGCAAATGATGCTGGCAAGTATTCTGACTTATTGTTCGGAGCTGTCAAATTAGGAAAGACAACCGTTGGTGAACTTGCTCCGGCATTATTTAACGTTGTGCCAGCTGCAAAATCTGCCGGGATATCATTCGATCAGGTAGCAGCTGGACTTGCAACGATTACAAAGGCAGGTGTACCAACGTCTGTTGCAACAACTCAATTAAGGCAGTTAATTGTAGAGATGATGAAGCCATCTGGCAATTTGGCAGTAATGATGGGTAAACTTGGAATTTCTCTTGAGTCCATTAAAGCTGAAGGATTACAAGCAACAATGATGAAGCTGAACGAAGAGATGGAGAAGACAGGCAAGGTTGCAAATACTGTATTTTCTTCCGTCGAAGCTGCCAATGCCTATAATGCTTTGCAAATGGTTGATGAATCTGGGGCGAAAGTAGCAATAAATGACCTTGCTTGGATACAAACAGAAGCAATCGGTTCTGTCGAAAGTGCATATGCAATTGCAAGTGAAAGTATTGAGAGTAAATCTAAAGGGATGTTTGGACAAATTCAGGGAGTAATTACAAAAGCATTTGGCTATATTAGTCCTTCTTTAATATCCATTATGAACGTAATGCCTCAAATTACTACAACATTTACGGCATTTGCTGCGTTGAAATTTATAAACCCAATTGGTAGCATAAATAGCTTGAAAAATGGCTTTTTGTCGTTAAAGAAAAACTCGATGGATGTATTCACGACAATCTCAAGACAAATGAGTTTGATTTCATCCCAATTTGTTAGAGCTAAAAAGGCATGGGATTTAGCCCAAACATTTAACCCAGGAGGAGTTAAAGCCCAATTCCAAAACATATTGACGGTTATTAAATCATTTATTCCGGTTCAATTATCAGCCACAGCGGCAACCTCTTCTACTACGGCTGCTACAACTGCATTGTCCGGTGCCCAAGTAACCACAACTGCAACTGCGACATCGATGTGGTCAGCAATACTCGGACCTTTTGCTCTTGTGATCGGGGGTATTGCTGCAGTTGGGACTGCTCTTTATGGTATGCATTCAGTTATGAGTAGCTTAAGGAAAAAATCTGCTGAAGACCAATTAAAAGAGGTCGAGACTGAAAGCAATGTTAACAAAAAGAAACTCGAGATAGCTAACGAGCAAGTAAAGATAGAGAATGACAAACAAGCCAAATTGAAAAGTTTGGGAAAAGAATATAATAACTTACAAGAGAAAGCAGAAAGTGGTGATTTTGTTAGTAAAGACCAAGAAATATATGTACTTAATCGACAAAAAGAAATCCTTGCCGACATCAATAAAATATATCCCAACTTAATCCAACAAGGTGACAGTTATGCAGATACAATAAAGAAAATTGAGAAAGCACAAATTACACAAGACCAAACCATCATCAAACAGAAGTCAGTAGCTTACGAAATGGAGATTACTCAGGTAAAAATTGACACAAAACAAGCCCAATTGGGAGCCCAGAAAGCAGGCGAAGATATAACAAAAGCA
>CAYOPF010000136.1:0-5902 GCA_964405755.1 uncultured Chloroherpeton sp. | reverse complement strand
ATCCAATTTCTTCTGCTTCAATTCGAAGAATACGTGCAAAAATGGAATGGAAAGTGCCAGCCCACACTCGATGGGCTAATGTGTGGTTCAATATCCCAGCAATCCGCTCCTTCATTTCGTTGGCAGCTTTGTTAGTAAACGTTAGAGCAAGTATTTCCGAAGGTTCAACTCCTGAATAAATCAAATATGCTACGCGAGTGGTTAGAACTCGTGTTTTTCCCGAACCAGCACCGGCAATAACTTGGATAGGTCCATTTATAGCCATCGTTGCTTCCATTTGGGGAGCATTCATTTTGTTGATGATTTCGAAAAGTCTGTCTTGAATATCCATAAAGAATTTAATAATCAATTATAAAGCATAACTAAATCCAATACCGAGGTTATGTTTAATTTGTAACCTTGGTCCTGTCCCAATTTGGGTTTTCTTTCCGTCGATATCTTGAAAAATTAGTATAGGTGTATCCTGATCGTAGATGAAATGCATGAACAAATTAGCTGAGATATAATCATTAACTTTGAAAAAAATCGATGTTTCTGAGTTAATATCAATGTTCTTTCTGTTTGCCAAATCAGGATCGGTGTAATTATTAAACAAATCAAGTTTGGTTTGAACTTTCACATTTTCCATTGGTACGAATGTGTAGTTGATAGTTGTTGCGATACCAAAGTCGAATCTAATATTTTCACCTTTAACCAACAAAACTCCGGCAGAATCATATTTAGCAGGGCGAACACCAAACGACCCCTTGTTAGCAAGTTCTTGGTCCTCGACAAAAGTAGTTCTGCCTGATAATGGTGATAGTGTTACAGATAAATCGTTAAATGGCTTGAAATCCAAACCTAAATTTGCAATTAAATAAGCAGGTGCAAAGAATTTTGATACAACATCTCTGTCGTTAGGATAAGCAAAACCTTTATCGAATTGTGTTCGAAAAACAACATTAAATGAATAATAATTTTTATTAAAGGCTCTATACCCAAGTTTGGTTGATAGTTCTATTTTGTCCTCATTTTTTCGAAATGAATAGTTTTCACTTGTTTGAAACCCATATCCGGTTGTTGCAATATTTTCCCAAATTAAATTGGTATCGGGACTATCGTATCTAATCTGGTAATTAAATAGAGCTATAATTGATAATTGATTTTCTCCTCCTTTAGCCCAATTCGAATACAGCATCTCATTCAATAATGTGCTAAAATTACCATTACTTTTCCAATCCATAGAATAGGACAAATTGCTAAGCAAAAATAATAAAATTACAATTTTTTTCATTAAAGCATTTCTTAAAAATTTAAAATTAATCAATCTTATTTAATTCAAATTATTCTTTGGATAACTCGTTAATATTATTTTTAAAAAATTATCTAAATATAAATGATGAAGACCAAATCAATCAGTGTTTTTTTTATTTTCCTATTTTTTTTATTTTCCAACATTGTTTATTCATCTGACCGGAAACCATTAGCAGCATATTTAATTGACTCATTATGGCATATCGTCGATTACGATGGAAAGTTGCTGTTCAAACCAATCAAATTGGCCGATATTCAAGGATTTTCGGAAGGATACCTAACAGTTGCAAAAGTAATAAATAAAGATACAGTTTGGGGTTTTCTTTCTATGGATGGTAGATTCGGAGTGCCCCCAAGCTCTAAATGGGTTGGTTTGTTCAAAAACGGATATGCACTATATGCAAATTGGTATCCTGGAACCGGTGATTTGAAGTATTTTGGATATGTTCGAACTGACGGCTCGATAGTGTGTCCTCCAAAGTATTTGGAAGCAACTGAATTTAGTGATGGATTGGCATTTGTAATGAACTTCGACGAGAGAGGATACATCGATACAACTTGCCAAATTGTCCGAAAATTTTCCCAAGGTTTTGGCGAGGCATTCTATGATAACTTAGCTGTTGTTCAGGATAGTGCTGGTAATTTTGGCTATATAAATCGAAATTACCAAATAAAAGTAAAATTAGATTTCGAGGAGGCGTACAGTTTTTCCGAGGGAATTGCACGAGTAAATAAAAACGGGTTGTTTGGCTTTATCGATACCACTGGGGATTTTGTCGCACCTGCAGTATTTTACACAGCTACCGATTTTAAAGAAACACGAGCATTCGTGGGAGAAGGAGAAAATTTGCAATCTATTCGTTGGGCTCTTATTTCGCCTAGAGGAGTTAAATTAACAGACCATATTTTTATTGAAACAAATGGTTTTTCCGAAGGTCTTGCTGCAGTTCGCTCAGAGGACAAATGGTATTTCATTAATTTGATGGGGGAAAGATTCAATAAAAGTGAATTTGAATATTGTGGCTCTTACAAGGACGGTTTAGCTTTTGCAAGAATAAATGAGAAAAAGAAAAAAACAGCCGTATTCACCAACGGTTATATCGATATAACAGGAAAATTAATTCTTAAAATTCCTGCTAATGCTAAAAAAATAATAGACTTAAGATCGAACAAAACATTCCAGTTCATCGAAGAAACCACAAAAAAGTAAACAAAGGAGGTGATGCCCAATGGGAGATAAGCCCAAATACTCCCCAACAGAAATTTTGATATATGGAAGGGTGGGTGGGTAGCTCTGCATAATTTTGTATTTTCTTTTTTAATTTATTAATTTTTGAGATTAGAGATTGGATAAAATAATAAGGGTCTTACCTAATGGGATTAAGTTAATCTACAACTATTTTCCTGGTATTAAATCATACGTATTAAGTATAACTTCAATGGCGGGTTCTCGCCAGGACTTCGAAGGAAAAGATGGATTAGCACATTTTGTCGAGCATATATTATTCCGTCGTAATGCTGAATTCAATAATGCTCAGTTGGCACGCGAATTCGAAAAAACCGGCACTATTTATAATGCCTTCACCGAACAAGAACTAACCTGCTTTTATTTAAAAGGATTGAATGAAAAATTTGATGATGTTTTCAATTTAATATCAAAATTTTTTGTTTGTCCACTATTCGAAAAAAAGGATTTTGAAAAGGAAAAAAGAATCATATTGGAAGAAATAAGGTCCTACGAAGACGACCCCGAAGAGTACATCCTCGATATTGGCAACGAATTAATTTTTCCTAATCATCCACTTGGCCGACTTATAACGGGTACATCCCAATCCTTGATGAATATTAAACTCGAAGACATAAAAGACTATTTTAAAAATTATTACACCCCAAACAACTTAGTTGTTGCTTTTGTCGGAAATATACCTTTCGAACAAGTTGCTGAAGCAGTTAATGCTAAACTTGGGGAACTCATTCCGAAACCAATTAATACACAAAGTATTGAAATACCCGAAAATATTATCCCCAAAAAAGATATTTCGCGGGACTTGGAACAATCTCATTTTTTGTATCAGATGAGGGTGGACAACCTGACCGATAAGCAATTACCAATGCTTAAACTTTTATCTTACTATCTTTCCGAAAGCCCTTCATCGCTAATTTACAACAGTTTGCGGGAAAAATGCGGATTGGTGTATAATGTGTTTACAAATGTCGAACAGTTTTCGGATACAAATGTACTACAATTGTATTATGCCACTCAAAAATCGAATTATGAAAAAGCACAAAAGTTATTAGACGAAATATTCGAGAAGATAAAAGTGGGAAAACTTAATAAATCCCTATTTCAATTAAGCAAGGGAGCATTGAAGGCTCAGCATATTTATCGTTTGGAAATACCTTACGAAATTATGATGAACGACATTAGAATCGAATACTTAAATGGAATGTATTTATATAATAACTTTCTTGAACAACTCGATTCAATAACATACGACGAATTTTCTCAATTTGCGTCTAATTTAATATCCCAAAACAATTGGTCTTTGGTTCGTTTACTGCAAGCTGATTAATAGTTAGGTTCGGTCTGCCGGTATGAACCGTTGTGTCTTCAAGGCGCTTTGTGGTCTTGGTAACACAAGATAAAAAAAATACTTACCTAAGAATACCCGCTACCAGCAATGATTTATACCGGCTTTTGTACGCCGTTTTTTTATCCTTTTGGTATAAAGCGGGTTTCCAAATACAATTCTGCCAAAACTATAAGAACAATATAAATTCCAAAAAGCCACCATGATCTTTTAAGAAGCTTCCAATTCTTATCGAGTAGAAATATAATTTGAAAAAGAAATAGACCGCATGCCAGTAATGCAACTGATAAGTTATAAATTGAGAATTCTCCAATTGTCAATCTATAATAATAGTGCACAAATCCTCTATATCCTGCACGTTCTGTCAAAGTAGAATAACCTTGCCAACCATACATAATTGTAATCAATCCACAAATTTGAATCATAATTAAAGTCAAAATGATTTGATACAGTCTCAATTTAAAATTCATATTGCGATTTTACCGGATCTTCAGTTTTTTAAAATGGCATACTACTTCTGTAATAATAATTTTCTTGTATAAGCAATCAATCCACCGGCATCCACAATTGCACGTCGAGCTGCAGGAATTGGGACGATAACAAACTTCTTACCCGTTGTCTTGTTCAACAAGAATTCTTCATCTATCTCCAACTCGTCGCCAAGCTCAGCTTCGAATTCTGGACATTCCACAGTTTTCAATCCAAGATTAATTGAATTTTGGAAGAAAATTCTTGCAAAATTACGAGCAACTATCACTAAATTATGTCCCACTAAAGTGGAAACTGCTTGCTCGCGCGAGGAACCGGTTCCAAAATTATTTTCTGCTATTATCACACGTGTTTCTGACTTATCGCCCTGATTCAAAAATTTGTTTAAATCGGGCATATCTGCAAACGCATACTGAGGTGTCTCCGAGGGCAAAACTGTTGCCATATATCGACCGGGATAAATATGATCTGTTGAAATATCGCTTCCTAATTCATATATCACTTTCATCTTCTTTACTCCATTAATTTACGAGGATCTGTAATTTTTCCGAAAATTGCTGTTGCAGCTGCGGCCGCAGGCGAACCTAAGTATACTTCTGCATCAGGATTGCCCATTCTACCTTTGAAATTACGATTTGTAGTCGAAAAGGCTCGTTCGCCATCTCCTAGTGCACCTTGGTGAATGCCAAGACACGGACCACACCCAGGATTCATAACCACTGCACCTGCTTTAACAAACTCAGCAATGTATCCTTTTTCGAGTGCTTCGTTGTATATTCGGTAGGAAGCAGGAAAAACAAGCATACGCGTGTTTTTAGCAACCTTCTTACCTTTGATAATATCGTAAGCTTCTTTTAGGTCGTCAATTCTACCGTTGGTGCACGACCCGATAACAACTTGTTGAATATCCAACCCTTCTAATTCACCAATATTTTTTACGTTGTCCACATGGTGGGGTGCTGCAACCTTTGGTTCGAATTCCGATATATCAATTTCGATAATTTGATGATATTTTGCATCTTTGTCGGGCGAAATCATTTCAATCTCTCCTTGAAAATTTGCAACCTCGCGTAAGTAGCGGACTGTTTCGCTATCTGGTGCAATTATACCAGCAGTAGCACCTGCTTCGACAGCCATATTCGAGATTACTAATCGGCCCGAAGTATCCATTTGCTCTATCACTTCACCAGAGAATTCCAATACTTTGAAATTTGCTCCCTGATTGGTCAATTTTCCAACTAGATATAAAATTAAATCTTTAGAATAGACCCCTTTGGGTAATTTTCCCTTAAATACTACTTTTATAGTATGTGGTACTTCCACATTTAACACCCTTCCTAATGCCCATACCGAAGCCATCTCGGTTGCTCCAATTCCAAAAGCAAAAGTACCTAATGCTCCGTGGGTAGTAGTGTGGCTGTCTGTACCCACAACAACCCCACCTGGCAAAACATATCCATTTTCTGGTAGAATTTGGTGGCAAATACCGCCTTCGTCTCCACGTATGTCGTGGAACTTTTCGATACCTT
>CAYOPF010000135.1:0-6007 GCA_964405755.1 uncultured Chloroherpeton sp. | reverse complement strand
ACCTTCGGCTATTTCGAAATCGGCAATCACACCATCGCGCAAGGGACGGATAACTTTTATATCTTTATGGGTTTTACCAATCATAGTTTGAGCTTCGCTACCAAAGGCAATAATATGCTTTGTGTTTCGGTCGAACGCAACAACTGAAGGCTCGTCGAGAATCACACCTTTACCAGGAACCCAAATTAGGGTGTTGGCTGTTCCCAAATCAATTGCAAGGTCGTTAGAGAATAATCGTAAAAAAGGCATTGTATTTATTTGAATTATTGAAAATTAAGTTAATTTAAATACAAAATTAAGAATAAAATTAGTAATTTAGTAAAAAAATAAATTTCTGTCTTTATTATTTGCTTTGGAAGATAATAGAGCAGTATTTTTGTAATTTTTTTTTCTAACTTATTGATTTATAAAACTTTTTTTACAGATACGTAAAATTTATTACTACAAATTTTAAGAAAAGTTTGTATTAATCAATATTTTGGTTGAATTGTTAAGTTTGTTTAGAAAAAATTTAGTAGTTTTAAAAATTATAAAATGATTAAATCGAAAAATCTTTTTTTGAATATGAATATAATAAAAAGTTATAACGGAGGAATAAATGTCTAAAGGTGGTGGAGCCGGTAAAGTATATTTTGTGCTTTACTTAGCAGTAGTTCTCGAGCTACTAATCATTATTGTTGAGCGAGACGAAGCCGAAGAACATTTGGCAAAAAAGCAAAAGGAAACTATGCGAATTGTGGAAAGTATTCTTTCGCAATTGCAATCTGGTGCGGGAACCGAAGGTATTAACACTCGTCCTCAGGACGAAATTACCATTCCCCCCCCAGGCATTAATATTAAAGAAGTTTTAGGTGCTGACTTAAAACCAAATAGAAAATATATAGTTGAGGTAGGTGTTACTGATATCAGCGCGGATCTAAAGAGAAAAGAAGGTGAATCTGAAAAGGAATATACCCAAAGATTACAGAAGTTGGTCAAATTGGCAAATGTCGAGCAAATTCAATATCAAATATTTTTCAATCCAGGTCAGGATGTTGCCGGACCACCACAATTTCCTTCAGAGGAAGAATTGCGAAAAGCTAAAGTTGACGTGGCTAATTTTAACCCTGGTCAATATGTGGAAGCACCTAATAATACTGGTGCAGCATGGGAATTTGTTGGTTTTACTGAATTAATTTTGGATGAAGATGCTACTTTTAATAACCTTGATTTAAAAAGCATTTCACCTTACAAAATGCAACCGATTTATCCTTCTGAAAAAATTAAAAGAGCTGGACCGGTGCTGGTTCCTAACAATCTATCTGTAGATAGTAGCTTCTTCTATTCTGCCGAAGAAACACGAAGAGAAGGTCACGACAAAAAAGGCGGATTGCTAAAAAGAAGTTTTGTTGTCAACTTCCAACCTCAAAATCGAGCAGGATGGTACAAATTAAGATTTGCTTCCCGTACAAACAGAATATTGGGTGTTCGTGGTGGCATGACCGCAGATCAGATTCCGGACGATGCAACTGTTAACATTGGTACTGTGCAATTAAATGTTCGTGATCTCCGAAAAGTGCTTCGCGAATTAAACTCCAAACTGGAACGTTATAATCCACCATCAACTGATATTTTATTTAAAGAACAAAATATCGAGAAATTTATTGAGCAACTGAATACTGCAATCCAAAATGCAAAAACCGACGACAATGCAACTCAAATCATCAATAACCTTAACTTATATGGCTATATTGTAAGGTTATTAGCTCCTGGACAATCTCAATACTTTGACCAAAACCGAGGAAGTATCGAGTTCGACATTCGTGTTATTACTCCAAAACCACAAATTGCAGAACCAACTGTTCAAAACTTGTTGCCATACATTGCATCCTTTGATGCAGCTTCACCAGCATTCAGCTTTACTATAAGTCCATATCAAGAAACTGCAAATGCTATAGAGGGAAGAATAATTGACAGTAGGGGTGGAGTTGCAGAACGTTTATCCTTAACTCCAATGGATCAAATGCCAAATCAAAGAGTGACACCACCTGTTCGAGGTGGAGCTCGCGAGTACTTTGCAACAATTCCTGGTAGATTAGGTCCAGGCAAATACACTGTGGAAATTACTCATAAGTTAAGTGGGAAAACTGCTCAAGGTACTGCTCAATTAGAAATTTTCTCAACTGGACTGACAAAAGAAAGCGAAAACGAAATTGTTAATAGATTAGAGAGCTTTGGGTATTATGGCAACCCTGTATCATTAAATGCCATTCCTAAATCTGGTGCAAAGATTAAACCTGATCAATTTAGAATATATTTAACAACAGATATTGAATCTCAACGTCCTGCAGTTCAATCTTTAACTATTCCACCAGAAAATGGGTTGAACTTGAAACCACCAGCAAAGAAATTATCACTTAGAATTACTTGGCTTCAACCAATTACTGAAAAAGAAGTTGATATTTATCCTAACAAATCGTTTACGATTAAGCAGGAACCACCAAATATTATTTTAAGAAATATGTTGACTGATGTTTCTGGTACTGCAACAAAGTTTAAGGTTGAAGCTCGAAATATTCAAGTAACAAAAGCACCAACTGGTACAGATAAAGATGCAAAGATTGAAGTTAAGGTGTTTGGAGATCCGCAAGTGATCGACGGAATGACTGGATATTCACCATCAATTGAACCAATGATCGATGGAGACCCCGAAAATGGATATACCTTAGTATTGGAATATTCTGGAAAGTTAGAACGTGGTCAGACCAAGGTTAAAGGTACAATTAGAGTAGATGTTCAAGCAGTAGCAATAAATCCAGTGAATAACGAACGATCTGAACCAAAACGAACATCTGTAGTAATACCAATTAACTATGAGCCAGATAAAGGCAGACAGAGAAGAAAGTAAAAATTAAGTTTAACTAGAATAGAAAATAAAATGGTAAAAAATATGAATAAAAAATTATTAATAAGTATCTTAACTTTAATTGCAGTATTGGCGAACACAATGTTCACATTTGCTCAAGGTGGAGACGAAGCTTTTAGAGTACGACTCGAAAGTGTATTTTCGAAGTTCAAAAACTACCGGTTTTCCGAAATCGCAATCTATAAGATTAAGGATATGAAAGATATCCGAAATGCCATCAAAACAAAAGAAGATGATGCAGGTGGTCCAACGGATGGAACTGGAGAAGTAGATGAATGTATTAAGTCTGGCGATAAGAACGTATTACAATTTATCGAAAACCAAACTAAAGATGGAAAGTCCATCAACGAAGTTCGCCGCGAAATGTTAGGTCGAGGTATGTCTATTCCACCAGATTTGGATTGTATTTACAATTACTATGCAAAGAAAACGCAAGTTCAAACCAAACAACTTCGTTCTGCATATGCGGTTACTACCAGAATGCAAGCTGAACAACTAACACCATCAACCATCATTGCTTTGATTGTGTCCACAGAAGATAATGAGATTATCGAGAAAAACGTTGATAATCCATCACCAGGCAATGTTTATACTTATCCAGAGTTAATCAACTTCAATTTGGATCAAAATCAGTTCCGTTCCAAAAACCTTTATGAATTGGTTGTTATTGCATTCCAACAAGGTAATGTAGAAAACAAAACACTCGAAGCACAGGGTATCGGTGGCTTTATGCAATTTGGTCCAAAACGATATGGAGTATCAAACTCATTGGTAAATAATCGTTACGAAGTTACTCCTAAGGATGTTCAGAAGTTTTTACGAGTAAGCGAAGGACAACCTAATAATATGGATTTGGTAAGAAATGAGATTATTGTATCTCCAGATTTACTAAGATGGTCGAAGTACGAACTAGATATCCAAAATTACGAAGATGGAACAAGCGATACATTATCAACTATTGCAAATAATAATTTGCCAAAATATGGATTCGAGCTCAAGTATGGAATAGAAGATGTCAATATACCCTCTTTATGGAGCGAAAGAATGGCATTTAATGCACTTTGGCAAGGAACAAAATTAGGATTAATACTTCCGACGAATGGATGGTCAGGTATAACAAAAGATTTGATGGACATAACAAGACGATTAACATATGGCGGAGTAGGAATAAACGCTTCAGTTGATTTCCCAATTTTATTACTTCCTGCTTCCGGTATTTTCCATATTAGCGGTGCATATATATTTAGTGATGCCAAAGCTGCCGATTACAAAACTCGAAATTATCTGGATGATCCTAGAAATTATATTTATACTACTGGGGATGATGATTACTTTATCCGTTCCAATGCCACTGTATTCTATACCTTCGGTATTAGCGTTGACGAGGATTACATTCTGCGATTCGGAATGGGAGGTTCAATTTATTCAGCAGAAAAATGGAACTACAAGAAAGAAGAGGATCCCGAAACTCGCGAACCTGTTTTAAACTTTATTAAAGCTAGCACTGAAACCGTGGGTGGAATTTCTGGAAAAATCGATTTTATGGCAAAAGGTTTTAGTACCCCTATTGGTGGAACTATTCAATATTTCGATGAAGGTCTTTATGCAAACTTGTGGCTACAAATCCCATTAATTGAAAATAGAATGCACTTACGTTTGGATGCAAAAGGCTACTTTAAAGCATTTACCGAAACACCTAGAGCATGGGAAAATGAGAGCGTGTTTATTCCAATGGCAAGAATAATATTGAATTTTTAATTAACAAAGGATAAAGGTTACATTTATGAAAAAGAATATATTAGTTATAGCACTCACTTTAATCATAGTTTTATTTACAAAAGTATCTACCCAAGCACAAGGGTTTATGGATAAACAATCAGTAATTGATTCGTTAACAAATATCGATCCCGAGATTAAAAAATATTTTCCTCGTTGGAAGATTTGTGAACCCGACATTCAGATACAGATTTATCAAACCTTCGTTTTTTACAATTTCCCAAAAGATAAATTGGACCAACAGTCTATTGAAGTGATGGCCGCTCCAAAGGAATTCGAAGATGAAGCTTACCAAATTCTTGTAATCACTTGTGGTGAAGTCTCGATGAATGCTGTTGAAGTCGAAACCTATGTGGGAAGTACATTAATTGGGTTTTTATCAGGCGAATTTATTTATTCTGGTCCTAAAAGAGGTGAAGTTAATAACACCGCAAAACGTGATTATTGTTTCCAGGATATACCAATTGATTTCCCATTATCGCAAAGTCAGGCAGAAACAATTATCAATTATCTACAACCTACCAATGTTTCGCAGGCATTTACATTGTCCTTGTTCGAACAATCACTGAAAATTGGTGAAACAGGTTTTTGGGTACGTTCGATCATGGGTAATGATGAATTGGGTTATCCTTTTTGGTCCTCAGGAGCATCTAAAATAACCCTGCAAAGACCACTTTATGTGAATAACGACTCGAGAACAAGTAAAGCAATTCCATATTTAATTAACGCTTATCTCGGTGGTTCATATCGTATTACAAGTGGCTTAAATCCATCTACATTAATGAGTTGGATTCCCAAAAGAATGCTAAATAATGCAAATGATGGCAAATTGGTAGCCGGAATGGATGTATATATGCCTTTCAAACCTGAATTTGGTGCCTCGATAAGAGCTGAATTCCCAATGGGTCGGTTAGAGGAATACGATATCGAACCCGACAAATATGGTCTTTATACTCCAGAAGACAGGATAATTGATAATGGACGAATTACTCAGGTAGCTCCGACTCTCCGCTCATCTGGTATTTTTGCTGTGTTTTATAATTGGTGGTTAAACCCTAAAAAGCCCGAGAATTATATTCGTTTCGATTTAGGTTTACACTATAGCGAGGTAATCGAGTTAGGTGTTGCTGAAAGACAAGGAGAAGGTGAGGCAAAGATTTACTCTCTCAAACCAGGAGTCGATGGGTTACAAACCTATAAACCAAATGAATTTGGTGATTGGTTGTTTGCTAAGATTGAATACCGCAATCAAGCTGTATTTCCATTCGGAATGAGTTTGCAATATTCAAACCAAATTGTAATGGGTGATATTTGGATACCGCTATT
>CAYOPF010000134.1:3422-6118 GCA_964405755.1 uncultured Chloroherpeton sp. | reverse complement strand
AGCTTCATTATCGTTCATTTCGATAAAGCCAAAACCGCGTGATCTTCCGCTTTCGCGATCGGTGATTATTTTAGCTGATATTACTTCACCAAATTCAGCAAAGAGTTCTGTAAGTTCTTGCCCGGTAGTTTCGAAGGGCAAATTTCCAATATAGATGTTCAAGAAAACACTCCTAAAAATTAAAAAAAACAGTTACTTACTAATAATATTAATAGAATTAATAAGTCGAATATTTGTTATAATAAATTCCAGTTAGGAAACAATTTACAAAACCAATATTCTATAAATACAAAAATAAGATAAAAATCTGAATTAAATGCAATTTTTTAAAAAATTTTACTATATTTTTATAAAAATTAACTATCAAACCAAGATATTTCAGTTAAATCAGTTCAGAAACTGCTTCTTCATTTATCTCTAAATCATCGGCTAACAATATTCTTCCGCAATTTTCGCATAAATACAACAAGTTTTTATTGTTTCTAATCTCTACAATGCGCTGGGATGGTACCGCATTATAGCATCCAGTACAACTTGAACGTTTAATTTGTACAGCTGAATCGTTGTGGTTTCTGCGAATACGGTTATATTCTTTTAAAAACTGAATTTTGATTAAGGATTGAATTGCATCCTTTTGTTTTTTCAAGTTTCGGACTTCTTCCTTCTGTTCACCAGCCAGTTCTTCGATCTCCAACTTTAGTGTCTGAATTTCGCTATCTAATTCATCGTATTTTTTTTGTTGCTCATCAAGAACTCTTGAAAGGTTTTCCTCTTTAATTCCTTCATTTCGCATTTTATCAGAGAGACTGATGTGTTCTTGCTTTAATGATTCAATTTCTCGGGAAATTGCATCAAATTCTTTATTATTCCGAACCAGAAACTGTTGAGCAGTCAATTTTTCTTCCTTATCTTTCAGATCAACCAATGTTACTTTTGCAGTATTCACAAATTTCTTGATTTCATCCAAAATCGATGCTGTTTCATCAATTTGAACCTTTGTGTTAATCAATTCTCTTTGCTTCTCTTTTTCAAATTCGGGTAAATCGCCAAATTCTTCGATTAACTCATCTAATCTTTGGTCGACAAATGAGAGTGCTGCAAGATAATGATTTTGTGTAGACATTTTATACCTTAATATTTTTATATACAATATTATTTTTGCTATCAGTATTATTCATTGCAAATGGGTAATATTCAACAGGATTAGTGATAATTTGCGAAGAAATAATAGAATTAAATTCATTTTGATTATCATTAGCGATAATTTGGGTCAATGATGGAACAATGAACCTCTCGGTCTCGAAATGACCAGCATCTACTAATGTTATTTTATTTTTTGTTAAGTGATAGTTGTGATAGGAAATATCAGCTGTGATAAAGGCATCCAAATTCATTTTGATTGCTTTGTCGATAAAGCTTGATCCACTGCCACCAACTATGCCAACACTACTTATTTTACTTGTTTTACCTATTGAAAACCGGATTGGTGCATTAGTTGCTACATGAACTTTTTCGAGAAATTCTTCTACTCCAAGCATTACTGGAAAATTCCCATAGCATCCCATCCCAAACTTTTCATTAATTGGGTTTTGATCCAATATTTTACAATCTTCCAAACCGAGTTCACTTGCAAATAAGAAACTGGTGCCATTCTGGACTACATCGAAACGAGTATGGAGAGAGATAACTGAAATATTGTTTTTAAGCAACAAAGTGGTCAGTCTGCCAACTCGCTCATTCTGACTAATTTCTCGAAGAGGTTGATAGATAAGTGGATGAAAAACCAAGATTGTATCGCATTTATTTCCGACTGCTTCGGCTACCACTTCTGGTGTAATCTCGTAGGCAATGAGTAAATTTTCGATTTCAATATTTCCAGAATGTATCTGCAAACCAATTCTATCATCTTTGAGAGCGAATTCGGAAGGGAATAAATTATCGAGGTAATCCAAGAAGTAAAATAGGTTCATTAATTATTAAATGCAATTATCCAAAAATGCAAATTAAGAAAAATTCACTAATTAGGACTATTTATTTAAACAAGCTGATTAATAAAAAACTCTTAAAAACACTATTGTTTATAGCCGCTTTCCACAAGAACCAAGCTATAGACTGTTTTGAGTTTATTTGTGTTATAATCGGTTAATTTCTTTTCAATTTTTGTTAAACCCAAAGAGGGAGTGAAATAAAAAATTTCATGATTTTCAATATAGGTAAACACACAGCCCATATCCCTCATTTTAAAGATATAATGAATAGGGGAATAGAATTCAACGGCGTTAGGAGTAATTTCCTTGAAGTAATATTTCTTTTGTCCAGTACACAATAAATTACTGTAGTCGATTATATAAAGAACACTGCCCTTATAGTAGAACTCAAATAGTGTTGAGTCGTTACATACAGGGCTGGAAGATGTCTTGAGTTTTAATATCCATGTGGAATCTAATTTTTGTAAATAATAGGCTTGCGTATTTACAAGCATGGAATCTGCAATTTTTTGAAATACCCAGTAATTTTTATTCTCAATTGAAAATAAAGGAATGTTTGTGTCATCGTCGACTTTTTGAGCATTTTCGCAAGAAAATAAACATAACAAACATACAAAGATAATTAGAATTTTTATTAAATTATTCAATAAATTACAAGAATAAAATGTAAATTAAAAAAAATGCCTCTAATAAAGAGGCATTTGAATG
>CAYOPF010000134.1:0-3412 GCA_964405755.1 uncultured Chloroherpeton sp. | reverse complement strand
TTTCTTACTCGATTTTAAAAGGCATCGATAATTAAATAGGATAGGCCTACATACTTTTTCCCTTTGGAAACTTTGCCAGTTGGAATCGGATTTTTAGGATCTATTATAGTTGCATTTTGAGCTGCAACTCTATCTGGTTCTATACCATTAGCAAGAAAATATTTTTTAATACTTTCGCTGCGTTCTTGTGTTAATTGTCCATTTTTGCCAACATCATTACTATTATCGGGATATGAAACAATGCGAACTTTAACAGTCGGGTTCAATTTAAGCAACTTGAGATAATCCTCTAAAAATACTTCGGCTCCAAATTTTAAATTGTTTTTGTTTAGCTCAAACAACTTGACTCTGATTGGGATTTCTGTGCCCATTTTCTTAGGAATTAAAAGTAAATCTTTCGAAACCTCCAAATACTTATCAGTGTTTGGTAACACAATCGGAAATGCCTGCTTCATATAATCAAGTTCGGATACTCTAACTTCATAATTCTTACCTGATTTCAACCCTGTGATAAAATAGTAACCGTCCTTTGCATTGCTTTTAATTTTGTTAACCCGTTTGTTATCATTATCGAAAACTTCAATGTTTACAGAAATTGGATTCTTAGTTATCGCATCATAGACCTCTCCACCAACCGAGACAACAGCCGAAACTAGCTGGGAATGACCTTTTGATGCAAATACTAAGAATAAAATGCTAAATAAAAATATAATTTTTTTCATAGTTATCTCCTACTTCTTTTTTCCTTTTTGTTGAGCTACACTTTTTTTGAGTAATTTTATCGAACCATCATCGCAGGCAACTGTAATTATACTTGCATCGGAAGTAATATCAACCGACCATACTCCAGCACCCATTTCAGCCTCGAAAAGTAATAATGGACCATCTGTATCCCAAAGGCGAACTTTACGATCCAAGCTACCAGTAACTAAAGTTTTGTTGTCGGCCGCAAAAGCAACGTCCTGCAACAAATCATTATGAGCCTTGAACTTTCTTTCGATTGCTCCAGTTTGTGAGTTCCAGATAATCACTTCGCCGTTTGCATCGGACGAGACAATACGTTTGCTGTCGAAACTATATAAAACAGTTAGAACAGGTGCGCTATGTCCTTTTAGAATCATCAATGGTTGAGTTGTTTTAAGATCGGTGGACCATACTCTGATTGTTGAATCATCACTACATGATGCTATGGTCGTTCCATCGTAGCTATAGGCTACATTATTTGTTGGTTCTGTATGACCGCGCAGGGTTTTGATTTCTGAGCCTGTAGCAACATCCCAAAGCTTAACAGTTTTGTCGAAGCTTGTTGAAGCAACCATAGAATTATTGTCGTCCTGACTAAAATAAACTCCGATAACAGGTCCAGTGTGCCCTTTGAGGACTAATACTTCCTTACCTGACTGGATGTCCCAAATCCTTACAGTTTCGTCGTCCGAGCCACTAACAAGTAATTGGTCGCTGCCAGAAAAAGAAATGTTGTAAACTGCACCTAAATGGCCTTTTAGAGTCATTAATTCCTTCCCATCGGGCAAACTCCATATTTTAATAGTTTCGTCCAAGGATGATGATGCAAACCGTGTGTTTGCTTCATTGACAAATACCCCTAAAGCTTCATCATTATGTTTGCCAACATTGACTACTGAATAATTCTGGGGTTGGGAGAATGCATTAATAGTCAATATTGAAAATAGGAATGAAAAAATTAGAATTTCTTTAATTTTATCCATACTCCACCATTATAAAGTTTTTTAAAATTTAAATTACAAATTTTTGGTTAATTATTATCTTTTCTGAAACATTTTTCTAAAAGATTCGTATTAGAGTTAGTATTAACTAACAAATTTAGGAGTTACAATGAAAAATACTATAACAACTACAATTGGCGTTTTCTTTACTTTAGCATTTGCTTTCATTTTAGCTGGAAGCAATTCTTTTGCAGCAGATAAAAGTACCAAAACTATTGAATGCAAAGTTTCCATAGATGTGAGTTCTTTCTACGAGAAAGATATGGTAGAAAAAGAATTGAAACAACACAACGGAGTAGTGGAAGCTTATGTGGATCTCGATGAAAGAATTGCATACGTTACTTACGAAAAGAGTGTTACAAATTCTGAAAACGTTTGCAAAGTAATCAAAGGTCTTGGCTTTGAAGCTAAATTGCTTGAAGAAAAAGACAAAAGTTTTAGCTTAAGATAATTTAGAAAGTTTCCTTAAAACTAAAATTGGGGCCGTTATACAAAAACGTCCCCAATTTTTTTTGTGTTAAATTGTTATTTTATCAATTTGAATGAAGAGAAATAAATGTTGTATCCATCATTAATCTGTATATTATAAGAACCAGAGGCAAACTTGCTGAGATCCATTTGATAAAAATCAGTTCCAAATGTATTATGTATCTCTGAAACTGTATTTCCAAAAATATCTACTATACTTATTGATTTAGGCTGTATTGCAGTATTTTGTATTTTTATGTTAATCATTTCGCTTGCAGGGTTTGGATAAATACTAATTCCGGAATTTGCCGTTATTTCTTTCACTGATACCGGTCGCGTCGTGAAGTTCCAAACAACTGACCAATCAGATTCATAAGTATTGATAAACACTTTCACTCTCCAATAATAAGTCTGGTTATATTCTCCCTCGAAATCATAAGTATTTTCAGTAATATTTTCCTGACTTATTATCAAATCGTTGAAGTTTTCGTCTTTGGATATTTGCAAGAAGTATTTGGTTGCTCCGTCGATGGGTTTCCATTCGATAAAAACAGATTTGTCAAGATTCAATGAATTATCAGCAGGACGCAACAGCACTGGGCGCACACTACTAGTTCGGAAATCCCATACTTCACTCCAATCCGAAAAACCAAGCTCATTGCTTGCACGCACTCTCCAGAAATATTCCTTCTCGAATTCTAAACCATCGATTTTGTAAGTTGTTGATTGAATTGAGTCGATACTTATTATGAGGTCGTTAAAATTCTTATCTCGTGCTACTTGGAGGAAATAATACTTTGCTCCTTCTCTTGGAAACCATAGAAAATTAATGGTTGTTGGATTGTTGGTTGAATGATTGTCGGGGAATCTCAAGCCTGGTTTATTAATCACACTTCGGAAATTGAAGACTGTGGACCAGTAACCTAATTTTGGATTCAGATTAACCCTCACTCTCCAATAGTACTGCGTAAATCCATCGAGTCCACTCAAATCGAGCGTAGAGGAATTTGTTAATATTGTATCTTTTACTATATTCGTAAATTCTTCTGATTTGGATAATTGGAATTGGTATTTATCGTAAGTAGTCAATTTTTCCCAAGTAAACTTTGGATTTAAGGAAACATTATTGGTTTGATCAGCTGGACTTGTTAGTTTAACTGGTTGTATCAGGGTAGTAAAACTCCATATCTTTGAATAAT
>CAYOPF010000133.1:0-6145 GCA_964405755.1 uncultured Chloroherpeton sp. | reverse complement strand
AAATGCTAATAGTTTGGCAGGTGATAAAATTATCCACTTATTTGTTGATAACACTGATGCTGCTCCTACAGGATTAGATATTGACAATAATACTTTCGATTCTGACCAATTAGGCGATGCTATCTATTTTGATAAAGCCGCTGGCAATACTGATATTTTTAGCACAGTTAAAATTACAAATAATACATTTAGCAATGCTGATAAATCTATTGCATTCAATACTGGTGTTGACTTAACTTCTCATTTGCCAGTTATCAACTTAGGCCCAGGTAATACTAACAATGATGCTATGACTATTACATCCAAATACGTATATAGTCATGCAACTTTAGCTGCATCAGACTTCCTCTATCCTGGTATTGCGGTATTGGCATTAGAAGATCCAGCATCTACAGTAGATCCTGGTCTTGAAAAAGGTTCTGGTTTGGCATACCACACAGTAGCAGCAGCAATTGCGGCTTCTGATAATGATGGTTCGCAATCTGTATTCCTTGGTCAAGGAACATATACAGGCAATATTACAATTGACGAATCTGTGAATTTAGTAGGTAAGGGTGCTTCTACAACAACTGGAACCGTATGTTCTGGTACTGTGCTAACAGCATTCAATAATGCCTCCTATGGTATTAATAATATATATTTCCAGGAAGCCCTGGGTTACTCCATTCAGGTTATACGTTCAAATGGTACTGTAACAGTTTCTAATTGTTATATTGAAGTTGGGGATGAAGCTGGTATTTCCCTAACAAACATATTTTATAATTTAGGAGAAAATGTTACAATTACAAACAATATTTTTGATTTATCTTATGCTGGTAGTGGTATTGGTATTAGGCTTAAACAATCAAGAATCAACTCTGATATGACATTCTCGAACAATACTTTTATCTTACCAACAGTGGCAACACAAGGAGATAAATGTATTGGGATTGGAACAACAAATGTTTTTGGTGCTTCTACTACCGGATCTATAACAATTGCCGGCAATACTTTCGGTGCTGCTAATCAATACGGCGATGCAATTGTTATTGAGGATGATTTTAACGGAGCAAATTTATTAAATAATATTGCTATCAATATTTATAATGGCAATAACTTTATCCAAAATGGTTATGGCATAAAAATAGCTGAAAGTGGTACTTATGCTGGTTCAATCCATACTACTTTGCCAGCTACAATAGATTTAAATAGTGCTGGTGACGATACAGGTGATAATGATAACTTAACAGCTGCCGATATTTATGGCGCTGCATGGTATAGCCTAGTAGGAACTGGTGCTGATGACTTACTCTATCCATCAATCCAAGCAGCAGAAACTGCTGATTTGGCTGCTACTCTCTATATCGGCGAAGGAACTTACGCAGAAGATGTAACCTTCTCGGGTGGAACAAACTTAACAACAATTGATGGCGAAGGTGCTACATGCGAATTAGCTTCAGCAAATAGAGTAACTCTTGAAAAAGATTTCACATTCAGTGGTTTTTCTGCTACTTTGGTAACAGTTGGCGATGATGATGATAATACAACCGAAGGCAACATCGACGATGCAATGGATATTATCAAAACTGACGGAACTATTTCGATAGCTGCAGACGCTGTAATTGGCGGTGGCACAGTTGATAAAAAAGTAACAATAACCGACGCAGGAGTTGGTGGAACAATCGACGGCACATTGTTAGTTACAGTAAGTGGTGGCGATATTACAAATCTGACATTTACAACAGTCAATCCAAATATTCATGTTAATTTAACTAATGGTTGTTCGGCTTCGACTGGTATATCAGGCAACACATTTACATTGGCAAATGCAGCTGATGGTATCAGAGTTCAAACTGGCAATGCAAACAGCGCAGGCACATTCCCTCTAAATATTGTAGGCAACTCTTTTGCGGGCGGCGATGCAACTTCCAAAGCAATTAACTTCCGCAACCAAACTGCTGGTTTTGCTACATTTAGTGCAGTGAATGTTTATAATACAAACGATTTCGATACTCCTGGCTACGATATCTATCGTACCAACGAGGGTAGTATATGTACTTATTTGCCAAGTGTTACTGTTAAAGGAACAACAGCAAATACTTACACAACACCTACTTTGTTTGGATTTTATTACAGCCCATTACCAATAGATGGAACAACTGAAACCATTTATACTGATTGTGCTGCACCTGCAATATTCGCAGTTGGTTCGGTTACAACCGTAACTAATGCAGTTGCGGGGTTCTGGAACGGCGATAATACAGCCGTAACAGTTCGAGTTCCGGTAGATGTTACTGATAATTCTTTAGTTAACGGAACAATCCAATTAAGACTTCAAGTAAATGCTTTTGGTTGGGTTAATTTAGATGCTCCAGTTACCATTACAAGTGCAGATAAGACTGCTGGCTACAAAGATATTACAGTAACCAAAGCTACTTTAGAAGGGGCTGACGCTGGCAACGTTGCAGAAGGAAGAAGATTCTACTTTACTGCAATAATTACTGATATGGGTGGTCAATCAACTACAGGAACACCAAACGATACCCCGTTGTTTATTGACCGCGTTGACCCAGTTATCACATTGGTTAGTGCAACAGCTAATAACATTATAAACATAGCCGAAAAAGCTGCTGGCTTTAATGTTGTTGTAAGCTCCAATGAAAATAATACCAGAATTTGGGCAACACAGACTACATTAGGTGGCGGTTTTGGTTTTGCTTATGTTGATGCCGCAACTGCAGGCACAAATTACAACATTGTAATTCCTCCTAACAGCGCATACATAGAAGAACAATACAATCCATTTTACGCACATGGTTGCGACGAAGCTGGCAATATGAGTGCAGCAAGTGCTGGTACATTCTTAGTTGATTTAACTGCACCAAGTGCCCCAAATACACCTGCAGAGCAAGGTTCAGCTTACTTGGCTAATGGTTGGTTAAACATAGTTGAAGAAGCTGCTGGTTTTACAGTTCGCGTAGGTCTTGGCACTTCAGGTGCTTTGTTAGGCGACCAAATTGAATTGCTATTAGGTGGTGCATCCTTTGGTGTTCCAAAGACACATACTTTATTAGCTCAAGACATATTAGACGGTTATTATGACTTTACAATATCGACAGGTGACTTAGTAGGTGGTAACGGCTCTAGGAGTTTAACTGCCCGTGTAACAGATATCGCTGGTAACGTTGGTGCTTCGAGTGCTGCATTAACATTTACAGTTGATATAATTCCACCTGCATCACCTGTAATTGCAAGTAGAACTGCAGTAACTGCTCCAGTTGTTGCAAATTATTTCAATGATAATAATTCTGCTGTTGATGTAGTAGTAACTATTCCAAGTGCAATTGCTGATGCTTGGTTAGAAGGCGGCTCAATTCAAATTCAAGCAAGAACAAATGCAAATGGATATGTTAATGTTGGTGCTGCTTCAACTACGTTATATACAGATTTAGGCACAAATAAAACATTTACAATCGCGAGAACAGGCACAGAAGATATAACTGATTTAGATGAATTAGCTGGTTGGGCTAGTGGTGTAACGCTTGATTTACGAGCTGTTATTACAGACGCTGCTGGTAACCCAACAACTGGCACTGCATTCGCTCCAACAATGAATGTGGATTTAGTTGATCCAGATGCTCCAACATTTGTATTAAATGGTGGAAATTGTATCAATGAAAATAATATGAACATTGTTACATTAGGGATCACAGGCGAAGCAAATGCAACAGTAAATTATACTGTTACTGACGAAGAAACTGGATCATTAACTGACGTAACTACCTTAAATGGTGCTGGTACTGCTACAATTAACTTAGATTTATCATCATTTGCAGATGGTACAATCACAGTAAGCGGTACTCAAACAGACTTAGCTGGCAATGTTTCCGTTTCTGGTAATGATACAGAAACTAAAAACACAGATGATGCTGGTATTACTACTTTAACTCTTACATCGAATAATTTCTTAAACATGTATGCTAAGAATGGCCAAACATTAACATTAGCAATTGATGCAGACGAAAACGTAACAGTAACTGCTGCTACAATTGAAGGTAACAATGTGCTTCCTTCATTAGTTGCTGGTGGTGATGGCTCACAATGGTCATTAACTTGGACAGTGGCTGGAGTTACAACTGGCAATACTGGAGTGTTCTCCATTACATTGCAAGATGGCTGTGGCAATAACGTTACATATACTCAAACTGCATTAACTGGAACAAACGTAACTTATGATAATACTGCACCAAGCGTAACAGGTATAGTTCGCCACAATCCAAGTGGTCAATTTACAAATGTTGACAATCCTGTGTTCAGAGTAACATTCTCCGAACCAGTGGAAATAACCAATACAGACGTATTCACATTCTCAGGTACATGCACAGGAACACCAGCTGTTCAAAGTGCAACAGGCGCAACTGGACAATTAGGTGCAACTGATCTTTACACAACTTGGGATGTAACAGTTGAGGGTATTGCAAACGAAAACGGCACATTAGAATTAGAATTAGATGCTAATTTAACAAATGTTCGCGACAAAGCAACTAACAACCCAGCGGCATATACAGATGGACAAAGCTACACAATAGACAACATCCTTCCTGTTGTTATAGTTACTACTCCATCTTACGATGGTAGCCGCATCCAGGCATTGGCTCAGTTGCAAGGAACATATTCCGATGCAAATGGCGTTACTGCAGGTAATGTTAAGGTATCCGTATTCTTGGATGTTGATGACGATGGAGTATTCGATGAGGTTGATGGCGATCGCTATTGGAACGGAACAAATGCATTTAATCAGACATCCGAACAACGTCACAATGCAAATAGAACTCCTCCAGTCGACGCTGGATCGAATTGGACATACAGCCTTAATTTAACAGGGTATGAATCAGAAACTGCATTCAAGGCAACAGTTTATGCAACAGATGTTGCTTTGAACGAAAACTCTGCTTCTAGAAGATTTGTTGTTGATCCAATTCCTCCACAAGTTGTTTCTTTATCTAAAACTGATAACAACACTTTGGTTGTTACTTTCAACGAAGGTATGGACGAAAACTGGGTTACATTGCCTCCTGGTCTGGAAGGTAATGCAGAACCAGAATTTTATGCTGTATCAGGCACTGTTAATGGAACTCCATTTGGTCCTATCTATCCAACAACTGCTACACGCAGTGGAGTGGGTGAAAACATTGTAACTTTAGATTTCGCAGGTACTCCTTTCCAAGGTATCTTGCAATGCGAAGAAATCGAAATCCTTGTTACTGGTGTTCACGATATCGCTGGTAACACAGTGGATCCACTTTACGACGAAGCTACTTATACCGAACCAGACGTTACTGCTCCTTATGTAGTAAGTGTAGAACGAAGTACACCTGGCACTCAATTGACAAATTCTGCTTCTGTAATTTACAAAGTTACATTTAGCGAAGAAGTTCAAGGAGTATCAATAGGTTCGTTCGAAACAACTGGTACTGGTTCTGCTTTAGGAACAATTTCGGCAGTTGAAGCTGATAACGAAGGAACACTAGACGATGTTTGGTTTGTTACAGTAGGCGTGGATGCTGCTGCAGATGGCGAAACATTAGGAATTCAAGTTAAGGCCGCTGGTCACGGTATTGCTGACCTTCAATGCGCTCCTGGTTATGGCAACAATGCATTTAACCAAGGTGCAAACCCATTAACACCACAAACCTATACAGTGGACCGCAAAGCTCCAGTAATTGCTGCTGGTTTCTTAACTGCTCCATTAACAGGTGCATATTGGAACGAAGGCAATCATAACATTACTTGGGATGATGCCAAAGTTAGTGATGGTTATTCAATGGATGATAATACTAAGTTAACTTTTGAATATAGTATATTAGGTGATTTTACAGATGCTTATGACGTAACACCAACCACCGAGGCATGGGTAACACCAACAACATCGTTAACTTGGAATGTAGATCTTCCAGATGCTACAAGCGTTAACACTGCAAAAGTACGCGTAAATGCAACAGACCAGGCAGGAAATATTTCCACTTGGTACGCAGGCACAGCTTTTGTATTGGATAACGTTGCTCCAACTGCAACAATAACAATTACTCCGAATAATGCACCATTAAACAACTATAAAGTAAATAATGCTACAACTAGCGTAACTATTGATGCTGACTTCAGTGAA
>CAYOPF010000132.1:0-6178 GCA_964405755.1 uncultured Chloroherpeton sp. | reverse complement strand
TCTATACATCACCCAATGAATACAACAATTTAGTTTAAACTAAAATTCTATGTGTCATGTTACACAATTTTTATAAGGATATATTCTTTGGGAAAGTGACTGTCGAGGTATTTAGATTCTTCGCCCAGCGGCTCAGAACGACTCCATTGTCATGTTGGTCGATAGCGAAAAAAACTCACATAGATTCTTAGCATTGCCATAAGGAATAGTGAATTTAATTCAATTTCAGAAGTAGACATCAATTATTAAAATATTAATACTTAATTTTGAAGTTTATATTTTTTTGAGAATTATATGAGTTTCCAAAAAAGAACTACTCGCTGTGGATTACTTAATTCCACTAACATTGGCGAGACAGTTATTGTAAATGGTTGGGTTGCTTCCAATCGCAATCTTGGTGGTCTGATATTTATTGATTTACGGGATAGAACTGGAATTTTGCAGCTTGTAATCATCCCCGACGAGAACCCTCTTCTTGCAGAATTAGCTAAAAACATACGCTCCGAATTCGTCATTTGGGCAATAGGCACCGTTGCGAAAAGAGAAAATCCAAACTCCAAGATACCTACCGGAGAAATAGAAATAATTTTATCTGAGTTAGGAATAATCAATTCCAGCGAGCTTCCACCCTTCGAAATCGAGGATGATACCAATGCGAACGAGGAATTAAGGTTAAAGTACCGTTATTTAGATTTGAGAAGGCCATATTTGCAGAATAAATTATTAGTTCGGAACAAACTTTATCAAATTACCCATCAATTCTTTTACGAAAATGATTTTATCGAAGTGGAAACTCCAGTATTGATGAAGTCCACTCCCGAAGGTGCACGCGACTTTCTCGTGCCAAGCCGCATCCATAAAGGAAAATTTTATGCTTTGCCCCAGTCTCCTCAAATATCTAAGCAAATATTGATGATTTCGGGTTACGACCGATATATGCAAATAGTAAAGTGCTTCCGCGACGAAGACTTACGCTCGGACCGCCAACCTGAATTTACACAGATTGATTGCGAAATGTCGTTTATCGAACAAGAAGATATTTTACAAATGTTCGAAAAGTTCTTTGTCCGCATTTGGAAAGAGGTTTTAAATATCGATGTGCAAACACCATTTCCACGGCTTTCGTACAAAGAAGCTATGGAACGATATGGCAGCGACAAACCCGATACGCGGTTTGGTATGGAATTTTCGTTGCTTAACCAAATATTTGCCTCCACAACATTTCAGGTATTTCAGCAAACAATATCAGATGGTGGCACAATTGCGGGAATCAAAGTCGCAAATGGTGGAGCTTTTTCGCGAAAACAAATCGATTATTACACAGAACATGTTAAAAAATACGGGGCAAAAGGTCTTGCATACATAAAATTTTCGAATAACGAAGTAACGGGTTCGATTGTTAAATTCCTCAACAACGAGGAAATTGATGAAATTAAGAGAATCTTTGATGTTCAGGATGATGATTTAATTTTCATTATTTCGGATAAATGGTCGAGATGTTTAACTGCTCTTGGAGCTTTAAGGTTGGAAATCGCCCGCCTAACAGGAATCATCCAAAACGTTAAAGATAAATATAATTTCTTATGGGTAATTGATTTTCCATTGTTCGATTGGGACGAGGAAGGTCAAAGATTTGTAGCAATGCACCATCCATTTACTTCACCAAAATTGGAAGATCTGGACATTTTAGAGACAAATCCTGCCCAAGCAAGAGCAATTGCCCACGACATTGTGCTTAATGGTGCCGAAATTGGTGGAGGAAGTATTCGTATCCACGATAGTGCAATACAAAGTAAGATGTTCAATTTATTAGGTTTATCCCTCGAGGAAGCAAACGAAAAATTTGGTTTCCTACTTCAAGCTTTAAAATTCGGGGCACCTCCTCACGGTGGAATTGCTTTGGGATTAGATAGAATTGTGATGTCGCTTACGGGAACCGATAACATTCGTGATGTTATTGCATTTCCAAAAACAACCTCGGGATTATCGTTGATGGACAATTCACCTTCCGAAGTTAATATCAAACAATTAATGGAATTGGGAATTGCAGTAAAAAAGAAATCAGAATAGTTTTTATAGATTAATTCACTTTCACTCAAACAAATAAAAAAAATCCTCCCAATTGGGAGGATTTTTATATTTATGCGATATCTATCGATTATGGCATATAGATGAATTTCTGAATCAATGATTCTCCACCAGCAGTTACTCTCAAGAGATATGTACCTGATGGCAATCCACCCTTCTCGGTTCCTAACTTCAAGCTAAATGGATGTTCGCCTATTGTCAGTGACTTCGAGAACGAATGAACAACAACACCGAGTTCGTTAACGATTTCGATATTCGCATCCATTGCTTCATTAGCTATGACTTTAAAGTTAACATCTGAAGTAGCTGGGTTTGGAGTGATACCTGTTAGTATGAAGTGTTCACCTAAAACTATGGTTGTAGATTCGTTAATAGACTCTTTACCATCGATTTTTCTTTGTCTTGGATTACTTGTACCGGTTACAAAACCATTAGTTTTATAATTTGCACTAGACCCACTTCCATTATACTCAATAACCTTAAATGCATATGTTGAATTATAGGTCAATCCAAATATTGAAACGGTATCTTTATCTGTATCAGAAACTACATAAGCTCCTCCAATTGAAGAACCAGAACCGAAGGTCGTATTTGCAGTATATCCGGTTCCATCTGTTGGAACTTCTGTAAGACCAGAAGCATTTCCTAATTCACAAAGAACTATACGATTTGAACCAGAGCCATTTGTCCACTTGATTTTGACATAGTTGCTTCCTATTTCTAAAAATTGAATTGCACTTGCTTGTGTTGATGGTTCTGCTGCTCTTACTGTAAATGTATTACTTATTCCTGCGGTTAGGTTCATTCCTGAAGTGCGAGTTGCCTCAAGGCTAACTCCAGTTTCACCACCAGTTTTGTTGTAAGTTACATTAACTGTTGTTGAGCTGCTACCGTTGTTAATAGTACCTGTAACTGTTCCAATAGTACCAGTTCCAGTTTCAACAGTAATTTCAAATCCAGTATTTTGAGTAACATTGGTTGCAACATTGCTTGAATTCAATGATCTTACAGTGATTGTAAATTGTGTACCATCAGTTTGAGTTCCGATATTATCTATTGCAAGTTTAACTGCAGGTTGTTGTACTGTCAATGTAGCATTGTTGCTCTGAACATTACCACAAGTTCCACTAACAATCACATAATAGTTACCAGCATCTGATGCTTCAATATCGGTCAACTCAAGACTTGAGCCAGTTCCAACTTGAGTGTTAGGAGCTTTGTACCAAGTATAAGTTAAGTTATCTCCACTTGCTGTTACTGTGAATGTATGGTCATCACCTTCGTTAACTGTAGCATTCTGAGGATGTTGTGAAATAGATGTATTAACAAGTACCGTATTTGTTATCGTATTTGAATTTGCTGTTGTTGATGTTACGCAACCATCTGTAATTGTAATCATGCATTGTACTTGATCGTTGTTTACCAATGTGTTGTTTGAGTATGTTGAAGAATTACCACCTACATTATCACCGTTCAATTTCCATTGATAAGCCACTGTTCCGCCACCTATGTCGGATGGGGTTGCGGTGAATGTTACTTCTGTTCCTGAACAGAATGTGTCGTCATTATCATTCGAAGCAATTGTTACACTTGGTGTTTGAGCAGCAGTTACTGTCAATGTTGCAGCATCAGAGTAATCATCTGGATTAACTCCATTTGTAGCAAACAATTGGTATTGGTAACCATCCTTACCACTTAAATTGTAAACAGTTAGTTCAGTTGTACTTCCACCTGAGTAATCTCCACCAGTTGCTGCAACCCAACCATTACCATCATTAACTTGCCATTCCAATGTTGGAGCAGGCACGCCACTTACTGATGTAACTGAGAATATTGCGGCATTGTCGTTTTCGCAGTGTGTTGCATCAGATGGATTGCCAGTAATTACTGGTGCTGCTTCAGCTGATACTGTTACAATAAAGGAATCAGTTCCTTCGCAACCTTCTTCATCAGTTACGGTAACTGTTACTTCATATTCACCAGCTTCGTCCCACTCAAATGTTGCTGTACGACTAGTACTATTTGCAATTGTAGGTTCACCTTCAGCAGACCATTCGTAACCTTCGAATTCCGATGTAGTTGTCAATTCTAATCCTGTATTGATACCTACAGAACTATTTCCAGATATTTCTGGCACTGGCAATACATGGGCTGTTCCTGTTACGCTCTGTGTTCCACTTACGCAACCTGTTTCTGTGTTTCTTGCACGATAATATCTTGTAATCGTAGTACCTGCAGGAACATTCTCAACAACTAATTCATCAATTGTAGTATAGATATCAAAGAACCTATCAACAGACCAGTCTATTACATCGTTTTCACCACTAGCATCAGCATTGAAAGTTATGTCGCCGGTTCCACAGCGTTCCTGATCATTTGCTGGTGTTGTAATAATTGGAAGTGGGAATATATTTACTAACAATTCATCACTGTCATTACAACCATTTACACCTGTTGCTGTAATTGTTAATGTAATTTCTCCTGTTTCACCAATTCCTGGTATGTAAGTTGGAGTCAATGATGTACTATTATTGATTGTTCCAGTTCCATCGTGCGTCCATTCCAAGTATGTATAATTAGTAGCACTTGCAGTTGAAACTGTAAATGTTTCACCTTGGCAAATTTCACCATCGTCACCTGCATCTGCAGTTGCTTGAGGTGTCACTGTGAGAACCATTGCATCACCAGTGTTAACGCATCCGTTTAATGCATTTACTGTAAATGTTAATGTTACTGTGTTACCAATATCGCCTGCTGCTGGTGTATATGTTGGTGTCAATGTGTTACCGTTCGAAATCGAACCTAAACCATTATGACCCCAACTTACACTTGCATAGTTAGTTGCTGTTGCGTCGTTAACTGTGTAACCAGTTGTTCCACATGTAAAGGCATCTGCACCTGCAAAAGCTGTTGGAGCTGGGTTAACTGTGATTGAACCGTTCATTGCTTGTGTACATGTACCGTTCACAGCTTCGATTGTGTATGTTCCAACTTGTGCTGGGTTAACATTGAATGTCAATGCTCCACCATTACCATTTTGTGTTGATACTGTGTTGCCAGCGAATTTCAAGTTGTATGTATATCCATTTTGCGAGCCGGACAATCCGATAAAGATGTTTGCTCCACCGCAGAATGGACCGCCTGTGACGTTGTATTGTGTTGGATTTGCATCAATTTGTACAGCGAATTCATTTGATTCAAAAGAACAGCCTGTCTCGTCATCAATAACAACAACAGTGTAGTTACCAGATTCGAATGCTTCATAAGTTGAACCATCAGCTTCGGGGATAGCATCACCATCTAAATACCATTGATAAATTGGGTCACCTGCATTTGTTGTAGCAGTCAACACAGTGCTTTGGCATGCTGGAGTTGTTCCGCTTATGCTTGCTGTTGGCAATGGATTCACTGTCCATGTAGCAGTTACTGTGTTTGGTGTACAAACTGCTGCATTTCTTGTAGAACGAATTTCAACTTGTGTATGACCTGTTGTTGATAATGGGTTTCCTGAAGTATATGCACTCCATCCACCTGTACCATCAAAACGATATTCGTAAGTATCTGTTCCGTTTCCACCCGAACCTGCACCAAATGTAGCACTAACGATATTGCCAACGCAAACTGCTGCTGTGTTTGGATTCTTGGTAATTGCACCAGCAACTGGTGTTAATTCCACATTCCAGTTTGCAAGTGTTGTCCAAGATGTACTACATACAGCTGCATTTCTGCGACCTTGTATTAATATTGTTTGTGTTCCTGCAGTTATGTTGTTTCCTGGAGTGTAAGCATTCCAAGAACCACCGTTATCCAACGAATATTGGTAAGAATCTGTTCCGTTTCCACCGCTACCAGCAGTGATTGTTACAGAAACTTGTGAACCTTGGCATACTGTTGCCTGGTTTGGTGTCTTGCTTGCCAATGTTGGATTTACTGGAGTTGGTTCAACTGTTACTGTTGCAGTTTGACTTAATTGTGCCGAACAACTTGTAGTTGCATTTGTTGCCAATACATTGAATGTAGTTGTCGAACTTAAGTTACCTGTCGGTAAATTGATAGTTCCACCTGTACCTGCAACTGGAGTACCAACATT
>CAYOPF010000131.1:0-6196 GCA_964405755.1 uncultured Chloroherpeton sp. | reverse complement strand
AAAACAATTAAAAAGTAATATAAATAAAAACTGCTAAAGCTTTAGCAATAGCAGTTTTTTAAAAATCAAATATAATCATTGATTAAATCTCGAGAGCTTTTACTCCCGGTAAAATTTTACCTTCTAAAAATTCAAGCGACGCACCACCACCCGTGGACACATGCGAAACCTTTTCGGAATAACCAAACTTATTAATAGCAGCTGCAGAATCTCCACCTCCGACAACTGTTATTGCTCCATTTTCAGTAGCAACTGCCATTGCTTCGGCAATTGCTCTGGTTCCATTTGCGAAGTTATCCATTTCGAATACACCCATAGGACCATTCCAAAGAATAGTTTTTGCGTTTTGGATAATGTTGGAATATTTTTCGATAGCAATAGGACCAATATCCATACCTATCATATTTTCAGGTATTTCTTCCTTATCATAAACGACTGTTTTTGTTTCGTTATTGAATTCTTCACCACAAACGACATCACTCGGGAAAATCAAATTAAACCATCCTTCGTGGGCATGGACAATCAATTCCTTAGCCAAGTTCATTTTATCTACTTCAAGTAGTGATTTCCCAATCTCCAAATTCATTGCTTTGTAGAAAGTAAAGGTCATTCCTCCACCGATTAGAATATAATCGCATTTTTTCATCAATTCTTTGATAACATCAATCTTGCCGGATATTTTCGATCCACCGATGATTGCAACAAAAGGATGCTCAAAACTATCGGTAACTTTGGAAAGAAATTGAATTTCCTTGTTCATCAAAAGTCCAGCGTATTTTTCGCGGAAATAACTTGTAACTCCGGCTGTACTTGCATGAGCACGGTGGGCACTACCAAATGCATCGTTAACATAAACATCAGCCAATGATGCTAATGCCTTAGAAAAAATGTCATCGTTTGCTTCTTCCTCGGGATGAAACCTTAGATTTTCGAGTAAAACAATATCCCCAACTTCAGCTTTCTCGATAGTATTTTGTGCTTCCTCGCCGATACAATTGTTAGCAAAGTGGATAATATATTTGTAGTTTTCATCCAGAAAATCCGCAACTGGTTTAAGTGAATATTTTAAATCAACTTTTCCTTTTGGTCGGCCAAGATGCGACATTAAAATTGGTATGCCACCATCCGAAATGATTTTTTCGATAGTTGGCATACTTGCCTTAATGCGAGTATCATCGGATACTTTCATGTTTTCGTCGAAAGGAACGTTGAAATCAACTCGAACAAGCACTTTCTTGCCTGAGAAATTTGTGTCCATGATGGATTTAATCATATTGCCTCCGCCGCTAAATTAAATGCTATCGGCTAATCTAACGGTTAAATCAACAATCCGATTAGAGTAACCAAATTCATTGTCGTACCAACCGACGATTTTAACAAAATTGCCTTGCGAATCAGTTAATTGTGAATCGAAAATACATGAATACGGATTTCCAACTATATCGCTAGAAACAATTGGTTCCTCAGTGTATTGCATAATACCCTTCAAGAAGGTTTCGGAGGCTTCCTTCATTGCGGCATTGATTTCTTCTTTTGTAGTTGGTTTCTTTAAAATTGCAGAAAAGTCGGTTGTGGAACCATCTGGAACAGGAACGCGTAAAGCATAACCTTTCAATTTACCTGTTAATTCCGGAATAACAAGACCAACTGCTTTTGCAGCACCTGTTGTAGTAGGAATTATATTTATAGCAGCAGCGCGGGCACGACGCAAATCTTTATGAGGTAAATCCAAAATTCTTTGGTCATTGGTGTAGGCATGTACAGTAACCATAAATCCTTGTTCCAATCCCCAGTTATCGTTCAAAACTTTAACCATTGGGGCTAAACAGTTAGTAGTACAAGATGCATTAGATAATAATTTCTCATCGCCAGTTAGGATACTATCGTTAACACCCAAAACTACTGTAGCATCCAATTGATCCTTAGCAGGTGCGGTTAGGAGAACTTTTTTCGCATTAAATTTTGTAATATGTTTTTCCAAATCAGCCCGTTTAGTGTATACACCTGTTGACTCGATAACTATGTCCACATCTCCCCAAGGAATATCCTCAATTGTTTTGGAAGCAGATATTGGAATTGTTACACCATTTACAATCAGGTTGTTACCATCAGCTATAACTGTACCGCTGAATTTGCCTTGAGTAGAATCATATTTAAAAAGATGTGCCAAAGTTACGGCATCGGTTAAATCGTTGATACCGACAATTTCGAAATCCAAGTTTCGGTCGAAGAATTCACGAAAAACTAATCTTCCAATTCTACCGAAACCATTGATAGCAATTTTTTTACCCATTTATTTCACCAGTAATTTATTAAAAAAATATTTTGTAAATTACGAAACTTTTATGATTTATTTGTTTTCTTTTATTAACAATTTTTTATTTTGTAATTTTGTTTTTTTGACAAGATTACAAATACAAAATTATGGAAATTAATTATTTGGACTTTACTTTTAAACCATTCGAGGAGATGACTCCCGAAGATTATACGAAAATTGGTTTCAAATCTGGTTTGGAAGTTCACCAACAGTTAAAAACACCTACAAAATTATTTTGTCGATGCCCCGCCGGACACTACAGCGATCATTACAATGCAGAAATCTTACGCCACATGAGACCTACATTATCCGAATTGGGTGAATACGATGGCACTGCCTTGATGGAGTTTAAAACCAAAAAAGAAATAATTTATCGGATTAATTACGATACTGTGTGTACTTATGAAATGGACGATACTCCCCCATTTATGATGAGTTCGGAAGCATTGGATATAGCAATAGAAATATCCATGTTATATGGTGCTAATATCGTCGATGAAGTGCATATTGCACGCAAGCAATACCTTGATGGTAGCATCCCCACGGGTTTCCAACGAACTGCTATTGTATCGGTAGGTGGTGGTATTAAATACAAAGATAGAATAATCAATTTAATACAAATGTCTATCGAAGAGGATTCCTGCCGAGAAGTTAGCGATGTAGGGCACAAAAGGGTTTATATTACAGATAGATTGGGAATGCCTCTAATCGAAACAGTTACACATCCCGAAATGAAAACCCCTCAGGAAGTTGCAGAAGTCAATAAAATTATTAGTCGTATTGTTAAAAGTAATGGAAAAGTCCGAACGGGAATTGGTGCAGCTCGTCAGGATGTTAATGTTTCAGTTCATGGTGGCACCCGTGTGGAAATTAAAGGAGTTCCTCGAATTGAAAAAATCCCGATACTTACATATAATGAAGCAATGAGACAATGGAATTTGTTAAAATTGCGACAAGAATTGAACAATCGTGGAATTACTCCGGAAACATTCTCGGCAAGATACGAATGTGTTACCCGAATATTAAAGAAAACCCGCTATCAACCAATTAAAGATGCTATCGAACGAGGATGGAAAGTAAAATGTGTTGTTCTCAAAGGATTCAAAGGGTTATTGCGTTGGCAAACTCAAACGGATACTTATTTTTCCAGAGAGATTTCCGACCGTGTGCGAGTGATTGCTTGCTTAACAACATTGCCAAATATTGTTCATAGCGACTCTATGAGCGATCAAATTTCTTCTTCCGAATGGACATTGCTTCGTAAACATATGAATGCGACCGATAACGATACATCAGTATTAGTTTGGGGAGACGACCAGGATTCCGAGACTGGGGCAAAGGAAATTATTATCCGCGCTCACGAAGCCACAATTGGTATCCCCTCGGAAACTCGTCAAGCGCACTACGATGGTACAAATGGTTTCGAACGTATTCTGCCTGGACCAGAAAGAATGTACCCCGATACTGATTTGCCTCCAATTAGAATTGACCAAGAAAGATTCGACAGAATTAAAAATGGTCTTCCTAAATCTTTTTGGGACAGAATTATTGAATTAAAGGATATTGGTTTCTCCGAAAAAGAATCTGAGAAAATAGCAACATCAAAGTATTATAATCTGTTTATGAAAATTTCAGAGTTGCAAATTCCTTTAAACTTGGTTTATAAGGCATTAATTGATTTGCCAGGCATATTGAAACGCAAAAGCATGAATTTGGATACATTAAGCGAAAGCGATATTTATAATATTTTCAAATTATTCAAAGATGGCAAAATTATCCGAGAAGCAGTTTTCGAAGTTCTGAAGTCTTCTGTTTTCAATGGTCAGTTTGTCGAGGAATTAATTCCCGATACTTGCTCCGAAAGCGAATTGCAAAGCAGATTAAACGATGCAATAAAATTATACAACAATACCAAAATCTACAATCCCGAACAACGAATTCAAATCCTAATGGGTATGTTAATGAAAAATCTTCGTGGAAGAATTGAAGGTAAGGTTGTTTACGAATCATTAATTAAATATTTGAGCTAAAATGGATGAAAAAGAACTTTTAAAAGGTTATAGAGGCAAAACCCTCGATTTATTAATAAAATATAATGCACCTGTCTGGAGCGATGTGGAATTGGTTACTACCACTGCAACTTTCTATGGACTCATTCTTCCAAGATCGGAACAGCAAGACGATTTGCACATCGTTCTGAAAATGAAAACAGGTTATAATATCGGAATTAGATACGATAAAGTTACTAACATTGTGATTTTGGGACGCAAAGAAGCTCATTATAAGATACCTGAGAAGGAATTCCCTTATTCTCCCAAAAAACCACGTGTTAAATTATTTGGCACTGGGGGTACTATCGCAAGTAGATTGGATTACAGAACTGGTGCAGTTATTCCAGCATTTTCGCCTGGTGAATTGTACGGCTCAGTTCCCGAATTAGCCGATATTTGTAACCTCGAAACTGAAAAACTATATGGTGTGTTTAGCGAAAATATGGGTCCCGAGCAATGGATTGGCACTGCAAAAGCAATTGCAACCGAAATCGAAAAAGGTATTGATGGTATAGTTATTGGGCATGGTACAGATACAATGCACCACACTGCCGCAATTCTTTCGTTCATGATTCAGGATTCCCCTGTTCCCATTGTTATGGTTGGTTCGCAACGCTCGAGCGATCGTCCAAGTTCCGATGCTGCACTAAACTTGATTCACTCTGTGAAAACTGCCGCCGAAAGCAACATTGCCGAGGTTATGGTTTGCATGTTCGGACCTACTTCCGATGTTTATGGTCTGCTTCACCGTGGCACACGAGTTCGGAAAATGCACTCCAGCTATCGTTCCACATTTCGTACACTAGGCGATATTCCTATTGCTATGGTTAACCGTGATGTTATCAAACCATTAAGAAATGATTATAAAAAAAGACGTAACGATAAAACTTTCAAAATTCTCCCCTATTTCGACGATCGGGTGGCTATTGTTTATTATTATCCCAATATGAAACCCGATATGATTGATTCATTGGTCGAGAAAGGATACAAAGGAATAGTGATTGCCGGAACAGGTTTGGGACACGTAAATAAACCATTATATCCTGCTTTGGGTCGTGCAAAGGATGCAGGAGTTGCTGTTTATATGACTGTGCAGACTTTATGGGGATATGCTCAGATGTATGTTTACGATACTGGACGCGATTTGATGGAATTGGGATGTATTCCTCTTGCAAATATGCTCCCGGAAGTTGCCTATGTTAAGTTAGGATGGGCTTTGGGTATGACCGACGATATGAACAAGGTTAAAGAAATTATGCTAACTCCTATCGCCGGCGAAATGACCGAAAGAGAACCAAGTAACGGTTATTTGATACTTCAGGGCGGCATTCCCGAAGTGGAAGAATTCATTTCGAAAGTAAAAAAATAGGAAGTCAATTTAAGAAATCAAACATGAACTTACAAACCAACGAATAAATTACTCAAACCATCACTACTTTTTAACATCTTTCCAGCAAAACTATCTATTTCAATTCAAAGAACTACTATATTTATCATATATTTACCCGCTTCACGAATAAATTTAGAAATTATTGGAAGATGGGGAGGAAAAAAGTTATTAAGAAATTACTATTTTTTATCCTTTTTAATCTTATTTTCATCTTTTCTATAGATAATACTCTCTATAAATATTATTATCTTATTAATCGCAAACTTAATTAAATTATTTTTTTTTGGAAAAAAAATTTTCAACAAGTTATAAATGTATCTAAGAATACAAAAATATATACTAAAAAAAAACAGATGTAAGTGTTCAAACGTATTTAAACGAATAATTCAGCGGGATTAATTTTAAATTGTAACATCTTTGCAGTATCTCTGCCTCCAT
>CAYOPF010000130.1:0-6200 GCA_964405755.1 uncultured Chloroherpeton sp. | reverse complement strand
TTTTATTATTTGGTCAATATCTAAATATTCTGCTTTTGGTGTAATACCTTCTATTTTACATATTTGTGTTGCAAAAATCAAGTGGTGGCTTGTTTTATCTACTTCATGGTATATTGCAACAGTTTCGATTCCCATTTCTTTGGCAGCTCTCATTACTCTGATAGCAATTTCGCCACGGTTTGCTACTAAAATTCTTTTAATCATTTTGTTTAGACTATAATTTTTTATTTTTTGATTTAATCAATTTATTTCGTTTTTCTTAAATTGAATTTTTATAAATTACAAAATAAAAAATTATGAACGAAAATAAAAATATTATCGACGAAAAAATTCATAAACTTCATCAACTTAAAAAGCAATCTGTAATTGGCGGAGGCGAGAAAAGAATTGAAGCTCAACACAAAAAACATAAATTAACCGCTAGAGAAAGATTAGATTTGCTTTTGGACGAAAACACAATGAATGAGATCGACGCATTAGCCCATCATCATTCCACTTCGTTTGGTTTAGACAAGGAAGTTTATCTTGGAGATGGGGTTGTCGTTGGTTTCGGAAACATCAATAATCGCAAAGTGATGTTTTATTCTCAAGATTTTACTGTTCTTGGTGGAAGCTTAGCAGAGCAACACGGAAAAAAGATTAGCAAGATTATGGATATGGCGATGAAAATTGGCGTTCCCGTGGTAGGATTGAACGACTCTGGTGGTGCTCGGGTGCAAGAAGGAGTATTGTCTTTAGGAGCTTATGCCGATATTTTCCTTCGAAATACACTTGCTTCGGGAGTAATTCCACAAATTTCGATAATTATGGGACCATGTGCTGGTGGTGCAGTATATTCCCCCGCAATAACTGATTTCATTATTATGGTTAAGCATACATCTTATATGTTCGTTACCGGACCAAAAGTAGTGAAGACAGTGACCCACGAGAAACTGACAAGCGAGGAATTAGGTGGTGCCGATGTTCATTCCTCAAAAAGTGGTGTAGCCCATTTTACTGCCGAAAACGATGTGGAAGCAATGGAAATTGTAAAAAAATTATTATCATATATACCTCAGAATAATGCTGAAGAACCCACTCTCACTCCAAATGATGATCCGATAGATAGAGTTGATGAAGAGTTGAATTATATGATTCCTTCCAACCCTAACCAACCATATGATATTAAAGAAATAATAGAAAAATTGGCTGATAATAGCAAGTTTTTAGAAGTACATAGGGATTATGCTGAAAATATCGTTGTTGGATTTATCAGACTAGGTGGACGCTCCGTTGGAGTTATTGCAAATCAACCTGCAGTCTTAGCAGGCGTCTTAGATATTAATGCATCCAAAAAAGCAGCTCGATTTATTAGGTTCTGTGATGCATTTAATATTCCATTACTTGTTTTAGAAGATGTTCCTGGCTTTATGCCGGGAACCGACCAAGAATGGAACGGCATAATAATTAATGGTGCAAAATTACTTTTTGCATTTGCAGAGGCAACGGTTCCCAAAATTACTGTCATAGTTCGTAAAGCTTATGGTGGTGCGTACGATGTGATGAATAGCAAACACATTCGTGGCGATTTCAATTACGCTTGGCCCACAGCTGAAATTGCTGTAATGGGAGCTAAAGGAGCAGTAGAGATCATTTTTAAGAAAGAGATTGAAGATGCAGAAGACTCAATCGCAAAAGAACAAGAACTTATCAATGAATATAACGAAAAATTTGGGCATCCATATATTGCAGCTTCATGGGGTTACATCGACGATGTGATTGAACCGAAATATACACGAAAAATTTTAATTGATGCTTTTCATTTACTGGAAAATAAAGTAGATAAAAATCCATACAAAAAGCATGACAATATTCCTTTATAATTTATTGTCAGATTTTTATAAACTTCCTTTTATAAATAATTTGACTTTGATTTATTAATAAAATATAATTCCCTTTCGATAGTTCAGATATGTCGATATTTAAATTATTATTCTTTATATAATTTAAGTCAAATCGTTTTATAAATTTCAATTCTCCAGAATATGAATAAATGGAAATATATAAATCATTGTTTTTTAATTCATTAAAAGAAATATTAATAATATTTGATGCTGGATTGGGGTAAATTTTGAATTCATCCTTTTGAGCATTACCTACAGTGAGCTTCGACAAATCAGATACCCAAACCCCATTACCTTGAGTAGCGACAACAACCTTATTGTTATCCACTGCATCAACCATTTCGCAAATAACATTACCAATTGTGTTTTTACCTTCCTGGTACCATATTGTTGCATTGCCATTGAGTTGATTTGTCGAAAAAAGACCAGCATCGGTGGCAACAAAGTAAAATACTTCGGAATTATCCACTATTACTCGTTTAATCCACCTAACAGAAGGTCCTGCACCACTTCCATCTAAGTTTTCTTCTAAGTTACCTGCAACAGATTGCCAAGATTTTCCTTCATCAAATGAAGCATAAATGCTAACTACGCCATAATTGGAGAAAGTAGCAAGCAAAATCTTATTTAATTCATCATATTCAATCGACGATACCCAACCCATTTTAGGAAAACTCGAAGAAGTAATTTCCTCACGACTGGCATCATTAGTTGAATTTGCGTTCTTTATTCGGTAAATCTTTCCAAATTTTGTTCCAACATACAAGGTATTATATTGACTTTTAGGCATTGCAAGTGAAGTAACGACTTCATTTTGTGGAAATACAAATGCTTTGGGTGGGTCGATATTCCATTGTGCCTGAAAAATTTGGTAGTTAGTTTCGCAATTCATTAATTGATGGTTGAAGTAAATTGAGTTTAAAGCAGGAAGATAAATTGTATTTGGGTTAATTGGATCGACTATGTAAGTGTTGTAGAAAGCAAATTTAGATGAAGTAGCTTTGTTAGGCCGTATATAGTAATAATTTACAGGCTCAAGTGTATTTGGATTAAATTTAATATAAACTGTCGCTCCATTGTACCAAGAAGTAAGACCATAATTAAATGCATCATTGATGAGCGTATGCATTCCATCTGCACCGGATAATTCCAACCAATCTCGTACTTTGCCTTGTTGAGGAGTATAGAACGAACCATTGTCTTGCAAACCTCCTAAAACAACATCTTTGTAATTTTGTGTCTTTCCCACCGCTATAGAGTAAAATTGGCTTGTAATAAGACCTTGATTTCTGGATTGCCAACTTGGTTCTAAAAAAGAAATATCATCAGAAAAATGAATTCCGCCGTCACTTGCAACAAGGATTGCATTTGGATTTGTAGGATGAAATGCAAAACCATGTATGTCTGGATGAAGATACTGCGAGGATAATTGATAATTCATTCCCTGAATTGCTTCGTCCCAATAATATCCGCCAATCATTGAAACATTGCTATTACTGCTAAAACCGTCCTGGGAACGATAAAGAGAGGTTCCTCCAAGCAACACAAATTTGTCATCGTCGGGTTTAACGCTTATGCACATTGCATAGCCACCTAATGTAGCAGGGGACATAATTTCCTTAGATTTGGGTGCTAAACTGGATGTTATATCTTTCCAAGAATAACTCTTTCCATTATAATCTGATTTCCATAAAAATAACATTGAATTTGGAAAAGAATAGGGATCTGCTCCACTAATTGGTTTATCAGCAAATGCATATAAACGCTTTGGGTTTGAAGGTGCTACCGCTAATTTAATCACTTTTGTTGTGTCTGGAAAACCTATTGGTGTTATATTTTCCCAAGTTTCTCCCTTATCAGATGAAACCAAAATACCTGTGTGAGTTGGCTTATTTCCGTTTAAAGATATTCGAGAGAAAGCTGCAAATAATCTGCCGTCTGAGGCTCTTACCAAGTCTGTAGAAAATGCAATGTTATTATTATCACCTAACACTTGTTTCCAGCTTTCACCGCCATCTGTTGATTTCATAATGGAACCAATGCATGCTGCATATAATATATCTTTTTCTTCAATTGTGGGTTCAACCACTATATTCCAAACTCCTTGGAACTTGGAAGTAAATTTACCTATATCAGGGGTTTGAGTTGAAGGTAATAATTTCCACGTTGTACCATTATCTGTCGATTTATAAATACCATCACCATAATAGGACATTCGAGCAATTGTATTGACCTTTCTATCTATCGTAGAAAGCAGCTCACCGGAACCCGCATACCAATTTTGCGTTTTACCCTTTCTTGTATCCTGTGCTAAACAATAAATTGTGTGATTATCGTTTGCCGGAAAGCGTTTCGACCAGGAAATTCCTTCATCTGTTGATTTCCAAATACCTCCCGAAGCAGCACCGGCAAGGACATACTTAGGATCTGATATGTCGAAAGCTACGCAATTCATCCTACCGCCTATGTTGTTGGGACCAATGTTCTGCCAATTAAACATACCCGGCTTTGTATCAATTTTATTGAATTGAGAATTATCCGTACTTGCCAAAAAATCTTCTCTCGAAGGTAACTTTGAAACATAATTTAGTACTCGAGATTGAATTCCATCAGGAATAGTGCCTGTGTTTGGATCTTTTAGTCTTTCAAAATTGTATTCATTGAAGTAAGCCAATCTGCTTTGTTTGTCTAACTTTTGTCCAAATAACTTCATTTGTTTGTTTTTATCATAATTGGGCAAATTCCGAAATGCAATAATTGCTAACAAAATGGATTGTAATAGAATAAAAACAATTACCAAAATCCAGATTAACCTTTTCTTTTTCATATTATTTCAGTTTTTAAATTGTAAATTAGTAAAAATTATATATTCATTGATAACGAATATGACTATTTAGTTATTACTTTTTATTAATTTTGTAAGATACTAAGGGGGATTTTCATTTTGGCTTGGATTTACCTATATTTAGCTTTTTTGATTATTTTTTTAATTACTTCTATTGTTCTTAAACTTCGCAAAATTAGTCTTATTTCTCAAAATATATTCATCATTATTTTGAAAGTACTATTTATTATTCCATTTATTTTCTTGTTTTTTTCTTCAAATTTTTTAAATATCTTTCCTAAAATCAAGAACCTTATAGAGCAACCAAAAAAATTTCAACATGTCCAAATAATTAACGATACAAAAATTCCTCAATGCTACGTTGCTTTAAAAAAACATTATTTAAAAAATAGTTGGAAATTTTCGAATAATTTGAATTCATACATAAACTACTCCAAAATAATAGAAATAAAGAGTAAAGAGAAAGTTGATTTACTTTTCGAAGTTGATACTAATGAATTCAATAGAATTGCTATCTGTAAAATCACAAAATCTATCGATTTTCCTCTTCACAGTTTAATTTTGGAAGTTCCCGTAAAAAAGTATATTCTTTTTGCTTCGGAATTTAACCCCAATCAATTAAACAAGATTATCCGCAAAGATTTGTATGAGGACTGGCTCTATTCAATTTACAATCTTGCTCTCTTTTTTCTGTTTATTTTTATAATGGTACATTTGCCAAGCCAAAACAAGATAAAATTCGTTTACATCACACTTTTAGTCTTAATTATCATTGCACTTGGGTTTCTTATTTACTACGATATCATCTATTTACTAAACATTTACAAAATAATATGAATTTACCTGAAATAATTGGATACATTGGTGCGGCTCTCACTACCTTTGCTTTCGTCCCACAAGCCATTAAAACAATTCGAGATAAACATACAAAAGATATTTCAATATTCATGTATATAATTTTTGTTTTGGGTATTTCATTTTGGTTTGTGTATGGAATACTACTTAATTCTATGCCAATAATACTGGCAAACGCTGTTTCGTTTTGTCTGTCGGGAACAATTTTAATTTTAAAAATCAAATATAAATAAACTCTTTCGATGATAAAAGATTACTACAAAATACTCGGTCTGGAAAGAACTGCTTCAAACAGTGAAATCCATAAGAGGTATAAAGAGTTAGTAAAGGTTTATCATCCCGATATGAATAGGAATCATGATGCAATCGAAAAGTTTTTGCGCATTAGCGAGGCTTTTCGGGTACTAGGTAATCTCGAAAGCAGACTGGACTATAGTTTAATTCTTTTCGAACAGGAAATGATAAAAGAGGAAGCACGCCGCATTTATCGTATCCGTCAAAAAAAGAACAAGACATGATAGAAAAATATAAATATTTATATCAAACTTTAATAATCCCAAATATATCATATTTTATTGGATTATTTTGTTTTATAATTTCTCTGGTTTTAATATTAA
>CAYOPF010000129.1:0-6281 GCA_964405755.1 uncultured Chloroherpeton sp. | reverse complement strand
ACATTAAATACATCTTCCTCAATGCTTATATCATACACTTCTTCGATGACATCGAAGTCAAAGATTACATCACTCACGGCAACCCCCAGCTGACTTTAACTTCACCTTTGATTATAATATCATCGTTGCCGTCAGGATATGCTAATTTGATGCCCCATATGTATTTATCATTTACAAGTAAATTTGTATCAGCCGAACTGAATGTTACTCGATAAGTATTTGCCTCTCCTTCTATAACAACAGGAATTACAGAAATAATAGGTGTTTCACTTATCCGACTTTCGTAAACAACTACTCTAATTGTTGCCGAACCAATATCGAAATTGAACTTTACTTTAAATGTTTTTCGACTACTTCTATCAATTGTAATATCCTTGCGAATTGCACTCATTCTATCACTCTACCGTTCATTATTCTTCTGTTATATACTTCAAAATCACCATTGTTGCGTAATTTTACCCATGCAAAGCCGTGATTCCATAATGGTGAAATTCGCCAGTCTGGAGTAAGGTTTCTAAGACAACCTACACCCCAACTACCAATATATTGTTCACTGAAAGCAACCTTGTAAACTTTATTGTCAGTATAATGATGATGCCCAAAGAGTAAATTTGTAAATGAGTTGATTAATTTATTTCTCGCAGCATGGATGCTACCTCCAACAGGTATCTCATGACCATGGATAACATTTAAGTCGCCTATTTTAATAGTGTCTTTAAAACCAACTACCTTGATTCCTCTCTCTCGGAAATGCAGTAAATTCTGAATTGAAATAGCTTCCAAATTTGCAAATGCAGGAGCTTCTTTGTTGATATACTTCTCGAGCCACACTTCGTGGTTTCCAATACGGTATATAATATTGCTGAACCGATTACACAAATAATCTAATATCTTGTTGCCTACCTTAATCTCTTCGTTCAAATCCCATTCACTTACTTTCTTTCCGAACCTTCCAAGTGACTTAAAGTCCAAAAAATCCCCATTCAATATTAAATATTTTGGATTAACATCTTGTAATACATTGACAGCAGTCATTAATGCTTGTTTTGAATGATAGGGTGCGTGAACGTCGCAAAGAACTCCAGCATCACCGTCAACTTCGTAAATTAACGGATCCTCGTCGTAACCCTCAGGAATGTCGTCGACAACTTCGAAAATATCCTCGTCCAACTCGGTTACTTGGTTTTGGTAACCTTGTCTAACCAACCTCATCAGTCTATATCTAATACTTTCGTAACTTAAATCAGCAAAAGCACTATTGTTTGTTAGTATCTCTGCTTGTTTACGGATTGAAAGATTTTTATATCTCGACTGAACACTGTCGATTACTTTAAGCTGCTGTTTGTTGAAGTATTTTTCGCTATTTTCCACAACTCCCCCTGAAAGTTATTTACTTATCAAAACTCCTATTATGATCCCTCCAACAACTCCTGCTGTTCCTACAATAATTGGAGTTGTGTAATCCTTAGGACATTCTGTTCTAATTGGTAAAAATGTCTTTATGCTGTCTCTTCTTATAATTTCTGTTATTGCAGTCTGCAATTTGATTTTAAAAGTATCTCCCGGGAAAAAGTATGAGATTTGCAACCTCGAACTATCAGCAAATGTTGTATCGATTGATTTCTCAAAAGCTTCTGTTAATATTAATGTGTCAATTTTATAAAGAGTCTTTGTTTTCACAACCGGAAACTTTAAAGTAAGTGTATCAGTTTTTAATCTTGTTATCGTATCTCTCACAGTTACATACTCAACTGAAGGAATCGACACTGGTGGATTAACTATATCCCTTATACCTACTATCAATACTAAGATAATTACACCTATTGCTATATATCCTATGTTCTTGTCCATTTTTCTCTCAATTATAACTTACAAATTATACCAGTGATTTTTGTATTCTGGTTCTTCTCCAGTTGCGTATCTTCGCAATTCTCTTCCTCATCATCTTCTTCATCCTCACTCCCTAATGCTTTAATATTCGCGTAAATCATATCATAATCTATACATTGAAATGTCTTTTTAGTAAGTATCTTCCCTCCGCCTGTCAACCTGAATTGTTTGCTGCTACAATGTCCCCATTCTCTCTTTATATGCTCCCATCTTAAGCAATTCCAACATGATGGTACAAAATCATCAGGACTTATCGACATCAGATACCTTTTTGTATTTTAAAGAAATTCCTTTACAATAAAAATCCTTCTTTGTTATTACTTTTGCAACTGGATCGGTTATGATAACGTTTCCCTTGCAAATTCCTCTCGCTCTCCCTATATGTTCCCAATGATGGCAATTACCACAATGGAAAATCTGTTCAGCTTGCAACATCTCAATATTTAGTTTGCGATCTGAATCCAACGATCCCTCTTACTAAAAGTCTACCAATAGGATGATTGACAAGTCTTACCTTCTTCTCTACAGCTCCCCCGGTCCTTACTGAATTACTCGAAGTATTCCCTTCAATTGTAATAACACTTACTTTGTTTCTTATCTTAACAATCAATGCTACATGCCCTGTCCAGCTTCCTTCTGTTTTCCAAATCAACAAATCACCCATTTGAGGTACAAATAGAGTTCTATACCCTTTTCTCTTTGCATAATCGTAACTCGAGTTAGCAACTCCACTTATTGGCATAGGGTTAATTATCTGCAACTCCCTACAAACAGAATCCATCATCCAGTACTGAAATGCATTACACCAGGATGCACTTGTGTAAATACCTGCACTCTTCAAATATTCTCGAATCACTCGAGGATGAGTTTCTTCTCTGATTCCTAATTGGGTTTCTGCTAACTCTACTCTCAATAAATTTGTATTGAAAATAGTCGGCAACTCATACCTTTGCTGTGCATGCAAGGTATTAACTAACAATAATACGAGTACAAACAGGGCAATATGTCTTATCAAATTACACATTTAAGGTCAATATATAAAATGCTAATCCTACTAAAATGTGTACTCCTAATAGTATCCCTGATACGATAATTGCAGAAGCTATCTGTTCGAATTTAGAGTATTCGCCATCATCCCCTGACATTATTTTCTTTGTAAAATCAATCTTGGTAAATGAAAATACTGCAAAGTTCGACCATCCAAGAGCTACCCCTAAAAGTATTACTATAATAATTACCTTGTTATATATTTCAATAAAGGGACCCAACACTGCTAATCCTGTCAGTATAGCAGTAATCCAAACTGCATGCCTTGTAATAAAGTTCACTATTTCATGTAATGTCTTTTTCACCTCTTCTCCTCGTTGTTTGTTTCTTAAATGTTTGTTGTTTGTTTTGTTTAATTTGTTGTGAGAGATTATCAATTTTCTTGTCATGATCCTCGATTTTTTTGTCGAGGTCTTCAATTATATCGTCGTGCTCATGAACTCTATGTTTTAAGTCGTCAATTTTAGTATCTACTTGTTCGTGTGTCTTATCGTGAACTGCTTTGAATGTTACAAATTCATGCACCAGGATTTCAATCTGTGTTAGTCGTTTATTAATAGTGCTAAGAGTTAGTTGTACTAATCCCCAGAGAACTAATCCAAGGGCAGATATAATCATCAAGATAATTTGCCATGCAATGGGTTCTTTTTCCACTTAACCTCCTATTCTTTTTCGAGATGAAAGTCTAAATGTAAGATGTCGCCAATAAATCATTGCGTCATCTATTACTCCTGAAGAGATCGTTATGGGAAACAATCTGCAGCCATCAAAATCAAGACTTGTCAGGATTTCTTCGATATTCTGTACTATTTCTTCTACAGTGAAATCATCTTCATCTCTAAGATTTCTGTTACCAATAGAGATCTCGATGTTCACATCAGTTTCAATCATAGCCATACTTGCTATTCCTGATTCTGATGAATGAGCATTATGCGACAGGAAAACACTACCGAGATTAACCAATACTACAATCCCTGATGTTAATTTATCGTAACCCTGACCAGCATAAGATTGCCAAGGTGTCAATCTGATAGTTACATCTTTGAGATTATCTTTAAGAGTTTGTCCAACTTTCTGCAATAAGTTAATATAGTTCACTGTTGAATTTCCTTGTACGATTTGATACTAAATACTTTTTTTCTGTCTTCGCTTCGTTCTGTTGCAGGTTGATAATACCCTTTTGTATTTTCATTAAGTCTGCAACAGCATCTTGTCTTCGTCTGATTAAGGATTCTGGATATTCTAACCCGAGACGTCTTTGATATAAATCACAGACCACTAATGAAACAGCAATTTTGCGAAGAACACTTAAACCGCCCGACGTTGTGATTGGAAGTGAATAATGCTCCTGAATGTGCGAGTTGATGTAATCGTCAACATCTTGGATTTTCTTCTGAACAATTCCTTCATCGACAACGCCGGTGTTGTTGTCATCTGTTATTTGCTGTAGGTCGTCATACCCAATGTCAGCAACGATATCGTCATAAGTGCAATACATTACAACAATTTAATCCTAATTTCCTGGTCTGCTCCTGTTGCTTCGTCAAGGGCATAACCTAAAAGAACACCTGTATCTTTTGTGATTGCCTTGCCCGATCCATTGCTCTCTACACCTGCACCTGCAGAAATGGCTGCACCCGATAGTACGATTGCAATACCGTAGGTCATGACTGGGGCTTGCTTACCTGAGTCGGTAGCTGCTTCAAGAACTCCTAACGCAAAAGCTCCTGCCCCTGCATAATCACCGCTAACTCCAACAAACCTTTTTGGTTCTGTCAAGTTTGCAGCTGCAGTGATAGATGTTATAAGAACTGGGTGTTTTGTTTTTAATGACATTGTTATTTACCTCCTTTTTTCTCAACTTTGTTTTCGATTTTAATCTCTGTATGAGTTCCGAACTTGGGAACCTTTACAATATTTCTGTCTTTGATTTTTTGCCAAGTTTCATTGTCTAAATCAAACTCTTCGCCTGCTTCAATTCGTTTATCGTTGTATCGAATCGGTTCTAATGCTATTGCTCTCATCAGGTGACTCCTCTATTATGCTAACACGTCTTTCAAGAGGTAAGCCGATTCAATTCCTACGATTTTTACATCGTAATTGTCTGTTGCACGAACAACCTTGACTTTACCACCTGCCTCTTCGTAAGTATCCACATAAGGATTACCTTTTAGCTGTAAAGTATATCCGAAACAAGGTTCGTATGGTGTTGATGCAATACCGGATGGATTGCTTAGATAAGCCAAGATAACATTGTCGCCCCACAAATCTGTGAATGTGCTACCATCTGCAGAGTAGATTGACTCACCAACGAGAATATTCGGAATACCAAATAATTGCTTCATCAAATCAAGTGTTACCACTCCAAGTGAAGAGTATTTGATTCTGTCGAGTAACTTAGTGTGCGATTTTAAGTTGTCAAAGACACTTGCACCCATCACCATAATGTTTGGTCGTTTGCCGATTAATGCTCGTAACGCGTTCTTTTTACCTTCGATAATATCAATAGGATCCACTCCAGAGTCGTTAAATTGATTAGTTGCGAGAGTTTCCTTGTTGGCAGGTGGATACAAACTTGCATTCTGTACCATATCAGCTATCTGTTTTTCTAATCCTAACTTTAAAGCTTCAGTTGCTCTGATTGCAGCGTTCTTCTCAATGTCTAACATCGCTTCTTTGATTTCACGATAATCAAGAGGTATCGCTAAGTCATACTCAGTTGTTGCGTACGAAGTTGTTTCAAATCCACCGATATCTGCTTTATTTGAATCTGCTTTGATAGCTCTCTTTGTGTCATAGACTCGGAAAGCTTCTTTCCCAAACAATGGAATCTTGCCACCCTCTTTATCAACCTGAACGACTGGAAGTAATTTAGTTCCAATATATTCATTGTTGCTGTACCCTCTCGCAATGTTGGTTAAAATTGGGTCAACTACCCTTAATGTTTCTAATCTTCCCATTTTTTACTCCTTTTCTTTAGTAACAATATTCAATGCATCAAGGTAGTTTACAATTTTACCTTGCTTTAGTTGTTCAGAGATAAAGCTCTGGACTTTCTTGTCAAGCGCGAATCTCTCTTCGTCTACGTTTAATCCTGCAAACTCTGAATAGCTGTGTTTGATGTTCTGTCCCTCAGGAATTGGACTGATATCTATCTTTTTGTCAAAGCTTTCTAAGAAGTTTTTGACTGTTAAAACAGCTTCCACTTCTTTTACCTTACCTTGCTCTGCGAATTGATGTCTGCCTGCATTATGTCCTAATTCCAATAATGCCATTGCATAGTCAGCTTGTTTAGGAAGCAGTTTACCTTCCTCTTTCACAAGTTTCTCTACGTATTGTCTAAA
>CAYOPF010000128.1:0-6477 GCA_964405755.1 uncultured Chloroherpeton sp. | reverse complement strand
CGGAATCCTTCGACAAAAACGGAGTTGATATTAACGAAAAGGGTAATTTCAATATTCTTTCCATTCAGTCTCGTTTGTGGGGAAAAATTACTGCACCAGAGGCATTCGGTGCTAAGTCTTTTGGATATGTGGAAGGAGAATTTTTTGGCACATCAGAGGGAGATGTTAATGGATTTCGCCTACGACACGCTTATATTGTTTGTGATTGGGGCTCAACAGAGCTACTTGTTGGGCAAACATGGCATCCAATGTTTATCACAGCAAACTTTCCCGATGTAGTTTCTTTCAATACAGGAGCTCCTTTCCAATTATTCTCACGAAATCCTCAAATTCGTTTACGCCAAAACATCACCGATGAGTTGAAATTATATATTACTGCCTTTTCGCAACGGGATATAATAGGAACTGGTCCTATTGGAGCCTCCTCTGTTTATTTGCGTAATTCTGGAATACCTGAACTAAATCGGGAGCCGATGAAATGCTAATTGGCGTTAGTGGTGGTTATAAAACTATTGTTCCCCGGACGAAAAATGGAAACAACGAAGATGCTTACGACGAAAAATTAAGTTCTATTGCCGCTTCTGGGTATTTCAAATTTAAATTTGATGCATTACAGATTAAAGCACAAAGTGCTTTGACACAAAATGGTATTGATATGCTGCAAATCGGTGGATATGCAGTAAAATCCAGTAATAATGGTGTTTGGGAATATACTCCATGGAACATATTAAGTTCCTGGTTGGAACTCATTTACACTTCAAAAATGAGTGAAACCAATTCTATGGATTTTGCTTTGTTTGGTGGATATTCAATGAATATGGGAACTGCCGAGGAAATGACTTACAAAGAAAATAATGCTTTTGTTTATTACGGTAGAAATCCCAATATCGACAATTTAATTCGAATTTCTCCAAGAGTTATTTTCAATTCAGGTAAAACCCGTTTTGCTTTCGAAACAGAATATACCAAAGCTGCTTATGGAACATTAAAAAGTGATGGAACGGTTGAAAATACAAAGGATTATGCAAATATTAGATTTCTTTTAGGTGTTTATATTTTCTTTTAAAATTTAATTTAAAATTGTTAGAATGGCTGTCTAATTTGGCAGCCTTTTCTTTTTTCAGTCATTTTTTAATACATCTTACAAATAAATCGTTATATTTTGACGAAGTTATGTTCAATTTCTTAATTTCAATTATGCTAAAACCATTACTTGCCAAAAATTTTTCGATTGAATACTCATCGAATGCGTTATAGAAATAATCAAAGTCATTTTGCTGATAGCCAAAAACTGCTTTTTGTGTTTCGTCGAAATCTAAACTTCCAACCGAATATGCCTCTAAAATCGACTTTAAATCTGGGACAGAGAGGATAATCGTTCCCCCTTGCTTTAGAACCCGCTTCCATTCCAAAACAATTTTCTGCAATTCTCTGTGCGAAAAAACTTGTAATATATTCCGTGCAACAATAATCTCCACACTGTCGTCATCGAATTCTAAATCTCTGATATCTCCAATTATTTCACTATCTTTTTGTGGATTTTTGTCGATATTCACAAAACCTGGCAAAACCTCTCCTTGACTGGCAAGATTGAGCATCAAAGGTTGGAATGGATTTTGGACAAAATTCTTTTCATTAGTTTCCATTCTTTTTATTTCTTTCGATAAATCTTTATCAATTAGTTTTAGTAAATCATCAATATCAAGATTGTTTTGATTCGATTTTTTATCCATCAATTCACTTGCTCGATTAACCAATTTTGAAGTAAAGAGTAATTGGAAATTTTTTAGCTGATAATTAGTTTTTTTATCTACTAAATGTCTGTATAAATTGATAAGATTTTCGTTATAATCGTCGAAGTTGAAAGGCAAATAGGAATTTAATTGCATCCTCTTCAATTCGTTGGGATTTTGGAAAAGAAATTTAATAGCTGTTGCTAATTCGTTAGGATCGTTGTGTTTGTATAATTTTCCATTCAAACCATCAATAACAAAATCGGGAATTCCTCCAATATTGACACCAATTATTGGCAATCCAAGTGATAATACTTCAGGAGCAACCAATGGTCCAGCTTCTTCCAATATACTCGAAATTATCGTACAATCCAAATCCTTACTGATTTCTGCTAAATCCTTAGGTTGATAGCTCCCCATGTATCTTACTTTTGCATTCGGAAATTTCGCTGTTAGATTGTTCAAGTACTCAATTATTGCAGTTCCGTATAGAAAAAATTCAATATTGTAATCCGACAAAATATCTGCTGCTTGGTAAATCAGGTGAATTCCCTTGTGGGGATATACCGAACCTAAGTATCCTACACGAAGTAAACCAATAAATTCTTTTGTCAATGGAATATGACTATTACATATTTCAGAAATTTGATTTATTACTATAGTTTTATTGCTAATACCAGAAAATTCATCATAGATGTGAGCATATTTTTGCGATACAGCTACAAAAACATCAATATTATCGCGAAGAGTTTTCTTTGCAACTTCTTGACGGATTTTATAGTCTGTTTTCAAATGAGGATATTTTTTGATTAGGTGCGAATTTTCAATTAAATCAATATTATCCCATTTGGCTAATTTTTCATAATAATCGAACATATATAAATTTGGATCGAGAAAGTGAAAATTGTGAGCGGTAAAAAGACTTGGAATATTATATTTTTTTGGTAGTTCGGATATCGAAAATGATAATCCTAAAAAATTATGAAAATGAACTATATTTGGTATTTCGGTTTCAATTATATTATTGAATAAACTATAAATATTCTCATCGAAAATTTCACGACGCGGATTCTCGGCATCTAAGAAGGTTGTGGGACGGTTGAAGATTCTATATAACTTCACGCCACTATCTATTGATGCCTCTACAAAATATGGAGAAGATTCTTGTGTGTGTTTACCTTCTGCGGCTACAACTATTACTTCGATATGATTACGTTGTAACGATAATGCAAGCGAACGGGGGAACTGGGTGCCACCACCTTCTTGCGACCATCCATAAGTGGTCATTAATAGTTTCATTTAATTAGCTACTTTAAATTATGCTAAATTATAAAAAATCCAATAGTCTTACATAAATTTTGTAGTCAAACAATCAGATTTGATGAAAAAATCAAGAGATTCAAATATAGAAACTACACTTCCGCGAACACTAATTTGTCGGCAGTGTTGCGTCTTCCGTGAACAATATTCAGAGCGACAAAAGAACGATCTTTCCGGACTCGTGCTTCAAAATCTTCACGGAACTTAGTAACAAATCCTCGCACTGGCCAAGCAGCTGCATCGCCCAATGCACAAATTGTATTACCTTCGATGTTATTTGCAACTGAAACCAATAAATCCAAATCCTTGGAAGTGGCATCACCCTTTATTATCCTAGCTAAAATTTTCTCCATCCATCCGCATCCTTCGCGACAAGGAGTGCACTGTCCACAAGATTCGTGATGATAAAAATGTGCGATACGCTTGGTAACTGCCACAATATCAGTATCTTCGTCCATCACCATTACTCCTGCAGTACCGATGTGAGTTCCAAGCTTGGAAAGGCTATCTTCGTCCATCATTGCTATTTCGACTTCATCTGCAGTCATAGGTGGCATCGAGCTTCCGCCAGGAATTACAGCTTTAATCTTCTTGCCATTTGGAATACCACCACATATATCATATATCAATTCCTTCAATGGAATTCCGGTGGGTAATTCGTAAACACCAGGTTTGTTTATATGGCCACTAACCCCATAAAGCAAAGTGCCGGGATGACCGGGAGCACCTATTTTCAGGTATTCATCTGTAGTAATTCTCAGAATTGCAGGAACATTTGCAATTGTTTCGACATTATTTACAGTTGTAGGCATACCCCATAAACCATATTGAGCAGGGAATGGAGGTTTAAATCGAGGATAACCTCGCCATCCTTCAATAGAATTCATCAGAGAGGTTTCTTCGCCGCAAATGTAGGCTCCTGCACCTTTATGAACGTAAACGTCAATTGAATAATCATTACCAAAGGTATCCTTCATTTTGGAACCCAGAAAACCACGCTCATAGGCTTGGTCGATAGCTTTTTGCATTAAATCGACCCATTTATGATATTCTCCGCGAATGTATATATAAGCTGCTTTTATACCCATTGCATAACCCGCTATCATTATACCTTCAATTAATTGATGGGGATTGTATTCAAAAATTTGTCGATCTTTGAATGAACCTGGTTCTGATTCATCACCATTTACAGCTAAATACTTGGGTTTGGAATTGTCTTTGGGCATAAATGTCCATTTTAGCCCAGTGGGAAAGCAGGCACCACCACGTCCTCTTAGTCTGGACTTTTTAATTTCGTCTGTTACGGCATCTGGCGATTGTTTTAGTGATTCTCGATATTGATTATATCCACCATTTTGGATATATACATCTATATCCGACAGATTTGGTATTTCTGGTAGTATTAGTTTAGGAGTTTTTGTCATAATAATTACTTTATAATATTTACAAATTTACATAATTTTAATTATTTCCAAAAATTTCAATAGTATTATTCTGGACAATTTTTTTGAGTTGTGGGATCGACAGCCCAAAGTAATTTTGCCCGCAAAACATCATAATATGAATTCCTAAGAGGTTTTATAAGTTTTATTCTATATTCAGCAATACTAAAGATTACTTCATCACCACTCTTCAACACCTTTTCAATCTGGCCGTCGCCAACTAATTTTGCTTCACCTGTTGGTGATTCAACAATTATTTTAACAGTGTTTTCATCGGGTATTACAAGTGGTCGGAAGTTGAGTGAATGAGGTGATATTGGAGTTAAACACATCACTTGTGCTGATGGTGCAATTATAGGTCCTCCACAAGCAAGCGAATAAGCAGTCGAGCCCGTTGGCGTTGTTAATATCAATCCATCTGCCCGATATGATGCAACATAATGTTCATTGGAATATGCGTGAAGAGTAATCATCCGCGACGATAACATCTTTTCAATTACAAAGTCGTTTACAGCATATATACTTTCTCCATCTATTTGAGTAGTCAATACTGTTCGGTCAACTACCCGATACTGTCCTGTCAATAAATTATCTATTGCATCTTCCACTTTATTGTGAGGATATTCAGCCAAAAAACCAAGTTTTCCTACATTTATACCCATAATTGGTACTTCATTTTTAAAAACATATCTTGCCGCAGACAAAATAGTTCCATCTCCTCCAAATGTAATCACAACATCTGCAATCTTTTCGAAATTAGATGTAGGAATTGATTGTACAGTTTTTTTAGTTTCGGTCGATAATTTTTTAAATAATTCGTGAGAAACAAAGCACTCAATTCCTTTTGAAAATAGTAATTTTACAGCAAATTCAGCCCACTTTATTGCTTCCGGCTTATTTTGATTTTCATAAATTGCGATTTTTTCCATATTTCATTAAGATTATTTTGCAAATTAATTATTTTTTACTAAATTTGTATTTAAATTAAATAAGATTTTATAATCTTTTTTTTAAAGGTAAAACATGAAAATTATACCACCCATCTGGAAACTTGTATTCTCAATACTTTTTGGATTGATTATTGGCATAGGTACATATAATTTTATTGCTTCCAATGCGGTTTCATACTTATCCGATTCCCCTTCTACTTGTGTTAATTGTCATGTGATGAACACACACTATTCTTCTTGGGCACATTCTTCCCATCGCCGAGTAACTACCTGTAACGACTGTCACGTCCCACAGGACAATTTTATTTCAAAATGGCTTTTTAAAGCTGAAGATGGCATGAGACATGCCACTATCTTCACTTTAAGGGCAGAACCACAAGTTATTAAAATAAAGGAAGCGGGGAAATTGGCTGTGCAAAAAAATTGCATTCGTTGCCATGAAAAATTAGTCAAGAACATTTCGTTAATGACTCACCAAAATCCAGACGACGAAGCTTTCGAAAATCGCTTTTGTTGGAATTGCCACAGAGAACAGCCACATAAACGAGTTAATAGTTTGGCTTCTTCTCCAAATGCTTTTATAGAAAAACATTAATTTTAATTTAAAAATTGAAAAAATAATTAATAATATAAGGAGTAAAACCAATGTCTGAATCTACAAAATCTGGTAATGCAAAATATTGGATAATTTTTGCAGCGACAGCAGTTGTTGTATTTATTTCAGGAATTTTAGCTGCTTCGATTACGCAAAGAAAAGCAGAAAAGGAATATGTTTACAAGCCAATTGTAAAAATCAACGACAACGAATCGAGAAATGAAATTTGGGGAGAGAACTTCCCACGAGAGTTCCAAACCTGGTTGGAAACTTTAGATACAACTTTCCATACCAAATATAACGGCAATGCCTTTAAAGATGCATTGGAAGAAGATCCTCGGTTAGTAATTTTATGGGCTGGTTATCTCTTCTCCCGAGACTATAACAAACCACGCGGCCATGCTTGGTCTATCGAAGATGTACGAAATACACTAAGG
>CAYOPF010000127.1:0-6518 GCA_964405755.1 uncultured Chloroherpeton sp. | reverse complement strand
ATTCCAGAATAAATATTACAAGGAAAATTGTAGAATTAATAAATTCATCCCAAAATAAACCAAAAAAATTTATCTCAAGTTCAGCAATTGGTTTTTATGGAAATGGAAGAGAGCATTTGCTTACAATTGATTCGCCACCAGGAGTTGGATTTTTGGCAAATGTGTGCTTGGATTGGGAAGAAGAAGCCCAAAAAGTGGATGAAGCTGTCCTACTAATTATTCCTCGCATAGGAATTGTTCTGGATAAGGAAAGCGGTGCATTACCCAAAATGGCAACACCTTTTAAACTATTTGTTGGCGGGATACTCGGCGATGGTCGGCAGTGGATGTCGTGGATACATTTTGATGATTTGGTTAATCTGTTCATTGAGTTTATCGAAACTGATAATTACGAAGGTATTTTGAATGCAGTATCTCCCAATTCAGTCCGTAATCACACTTTTTCCAAAATTTTAGCGAAAGTATTGAATCGACCTAATTTACTTTTTGTTCCGAGTTTCGTACTAAAAATTATTTTAGGAGAATCTGCATCGATGGTGCTTAATTCGCAAAAGGTATTTCCCGAGAAATTAATTCAAAATGATTTTGAATTCAAGTTTCCGGAACTAGAAAGAGCATTAAATAATTTATTGAAATGAGAGTTCTCGAAATGTTGGGCGAAAGATGGGGCTCGAACCCACGACCCTCAGAGCCACAATCTGATGCTCTACCTACTGAGCTACTTCCGCCATTTTATAGAATTACAAAATTAACATTTTTTTCTTATATATCAATGAATTTAAAAATATTTTTCTTGATTTTTTTCCTGTTTATTTTTATTGGATGCTCATCGATTATAAGATTTAATTCGAATAATTCAGATAATATATTAAGCGATAATAATCCAAAGGATTTGGCTGGACAAAAATTTAAAGGTCTCGCTTCGTACTACGGAAATGAATTTAATGGGAGGAAAACTGCAAGTGGCGAATTATTCGATAACAATAAAATGACAGCGGCCCACAAATCGATTCCATTTGGTACTTTGGTGCGTGTAACAAATCTTAAGAACAATCTCAGTGTTATTGTTGTCATTAACGACCGGGGACCCTTTGTTGAAGGTCGGATTATTGATTTATCATATACGGCAGCCCGTCAGATTGATATGATTCGAGATGGAGTTTCCCAAGTTGAAATCGAAATTCTAGAATAAATGTTTTGTAAAATTAAAAGAAAAAATATATATTAAACAAATTTAAAAGTTTAATTTTGTTAATTTGAAAATTTTGAAAATAAAATATTAAAATAAAATGGAAAAAATCAAAGTAGTAATTGCCGCATCATTGTTTGATGGTCACGATGTATCCATTAATTTATTCAGAAGGTTGTTACAAAAACGAGGTGCAGAGGTTGTTCATTTAGGTCACAACCGAAGTGTTGGCGAGGTGATAAGGACAGCTTTGCAAGAAGATGCTGACGGTATATTAATTTCATCCTACCAGGGAGGCCACAATGAATATTTTAGATATCTCATAGACAGCCTAAAAGATAATAATGCAGGATACATCAGGGTGTTTGGTGGAGGTGGGGGAGTGATTCTACCAAGCGAAATCGACGAACTCGAAAAGTATGGCGTTACAAGGTTGTACCATGCAGCCGATGGGCAAAAGATTGGAATTGATGGTATTGCCGATGATATTATCCAAAAACTGCGAGAAGCAAAAGTCAAGAGACCAAAATTAGAAATTAACGAGGAAACTCTTGTTAACAACCCCAAAAGCAACGATTTATCAATTGCAAGGCAACTTACATATATTGAAAATTGTGATGGCGACTGCCACCAACTTGCTCCAGTCCGCGAATTAATCAATAAATATATTCATAAACAAAGTGTTGTAATAGGAGTTACTGGTACAGGAGGAAGTGGTAAAAGTTCATTAATCGATGAACTGATTGGAAAACTTGTTAGTTATACAGAAGGTACTCGCATTGCTATTTTGGCAATAGATCCAACTAAAAGTAAAACATCGGGTGCATTACTTGGGGACAGAATCCGATATAATCAGATTTATAGTGATAGAGTGTATTTTCGTTCGTTTGCAACTCGCTCCAGCAGAAATGAATTATCAGTCGCTATCTCCGATTCAGTAGAAATATTAAAAACCTGCGGTTTCGATATAATTTTCGTCGAAACAAGTGGAATTGGTCAAGGCGATAGTCGAATAACAGAAATAAGCAATTTAACTTTATATGTGATGACTTCAGAATTTGGTGCTCCTTCGCAGTTGGAAAAAATAGATATGCTGGATTATGCCGATTTTATAGCGATAAATAAATCCGAAAAAATTGGTGCCGAGGATGCCTATCGAGAAGTCATGATTAACTATATTCGAAATCGTGGTGCTAAAGTAGACCATAACAAATCATTAGAAGAAAACCAATTGCCAGTTTATTCTCTTAGCAGCAATCATTTCAACAACCATGGTGTGAACAGACTTTTCAAGGATATGCTTAATGCAATTGCCGAAAAGAATGTAGATTTGAAAATAAAGAATGATTTGATTGGACTTCTGCCAACAGACTACATCAAGGAAACAAGTATAATTCCACATAAACGAATCAACTATTTAGCAGAAATTGCCGAATCAATTCGTAAGTATCATCAAAAAGCACAAGAGCAAGCGCAATTAGCATCAGACGTTCAATCAATTAAAGAAACAATGAAATTGATAGACGAACCAGATGTGATGAAAAAGTTGCATGAAAAATTCAAAATTAAATGGGAACAACTCGACCCCGAATTAGTTCAATTTATGGCAAACTGGGACGAGAAGAAAAAGGAATTCGACCAGGAAGTTTGCGAATACGAAATTCAAGGTAAAAAAATGAATTTACCTATGAGCCGAAAAAGTCTATCGGGTACAAAAATTCCAAAAATAGCTTTTCCACGATATACCTCTTGGGCAGATATCGCCAAATTTTACTACAAAGAGAATTTCCCTGGCGAATTTCCTTACACAGCAGGAGTTTTCCCATTTAAACGAACAACCGAAGATCCTAAGCGACAATTTGCAGGCGAGGGTGGCCCCGAAAGAACTAACAAACGTTTTCATTACTTAACTCAAGGGGAAGATTCCAAGAGGCTTTCAGTTGCATTCGATGGAATTACACTTTATGCCGAGGACCCCGATTTGCGACCCGATATTTATGGAAAAATTGGCGAAAGTGGTGTTTCGATATGCACAATTGAAGATATGGATAAATTGCTGGAAGGGTTCGACCAAACAGAAGCATTGACAAGCGTGAGTATGACAATTAATGCCCCAGCTCCAATTATGGTGGCATTCTACTTTATGACTGCATATCAAAGGCAACTCAAAAGCTTGCAAGCAGACGGGAAACAATTGACTGACCAAGAAAAACATAATCTGAAAATCGAAACTTTTCAGAAGTTAAGAGGGACTGTTCAAGCAGACATGTTGAAGGAAGACCAAGCACAAAATACAATAATTTTTTCAATCGATTTTGCCTTGAAACTAATTGGAGATTTGCAGGAATATCTATCAAAAAATAAAATTCGGAATTATTATTCATTAAGTATTAGTGGATATCATATTGCCGAAGCAGGTGCCAATCCAATTACCCAATTAGCATTTACTTTGGCAAATGGATTTACATATGTAGAGTATTTTTTAAGTCGTGGAATTCCAATTGACAATTTTGCACCAAATCTCTCATTTTTCTTTTCAAATGGTATGGATCCAGAATATTCTGTTATTGGAAGAGTTGCACGCCGAATTTGGGCAATTGCTATGAAAAACCGATATGATGCTGACGAAAAAAGTCAGAAACTAAAATATCACATACAAACGTCCGGTCGTTCGCTGCATGCTCAAGAAATCGAATTTAATGACATTCGAACTACCCTTCAGGCACTTATTGCACTTTATGACAATTGCAATTCTTTGCACACCAATTCCTACGATGAAGCAATTACAACCCCTACGGAAGAATCAGTCCGACGGGCAATGGCTATCCAGTTAATTACTTCTAAAGAATTTGGTGTTCTTTACAACGAAAATCCAAATCAAGGTTCGTTTATTATCGAAGAATTAACCGAACTGGTCGAGGAAGCAGTATTGAAGGAATTCGAAAATCTGTCCAGACGAGGAGGTGCGTTGGGAGCAATGGAAACTCAATATCAAAGATCGAAAATTCAAGAGGAATCGATGTATTACGAATATTTAAAACAAAATGGGGAATATCCAATTATTGGTGTAAATACGTTTTTGCCATCAAATCCCGAGAATTATTATGATAAAATGCCAATTACTCGAGCATCGGACGATGAGAAAAAATCTCGGATTGATGATCTGGAGAAATTCAAGCAAATACACGAAGATAAATCTGCGTTGTATTTAGAAAGATTAAGAAAAGTGTGCCTTACTGGTGGTAATATTTTTGAGGAATTGTTGAATACTGTCGAATATTGTTCGATGGGTCAGATAACACGAGTGCTGTACGAAGTTGGCGGAAAATACCGAAGAGGAATGTAATTAGTATTTTTATACAAATTAATTTTTTTGTAAGTTTGAGTTTAAATTTTTAACCAAAATGAAGAAAAGATATTATTTGCTGTTTATGCTTGTAATTTTTGCTTTTTGGGGATGCAAATCAACTAATAAAAATGAATTGGTAGGACGAGTTACATTTTTGGAATGGAGAAATTCCAATTATTGGTACGAAGAAGCTTATAGGAACTATACTGTTGATTTGAATAAAGCAGAATTATTATCGTCGAGGTTGGATTCGGTCAATTTTATAAATGTATTTGCTAATCCTGATTGTGGCACTTGTAGAATAGAAGTACCACGTATTTATAAGATTATTGAAGCATTACCAAGAAATAACGAAAAACTACAGCTAATTGTTTTGGACGAATACAATACCGAACCAACGGATACTTATAAGTATTATGGAGTGAAATCGACTCCAACTCTTGTTATAGTTTATTTTTCGAATAAGATAACAAAATTCTCTCCAAAATTTGATGTATTATCTGAATTAATTGAACATATTTAATGACCAAAATTACGTTATCCATTATTCTTACGTTTCTTGTAACAATTGAGCTCTACTCACAGTGTGGATGCATGAGTAGTATGGCTTCTGGTTTGCTTTCACCATCGACTGTGAGTCAGGCTGGAACTCTAAGAGAGGGGATTGTTTTACTTAATTTCCAAACAAATTATACCACAGGTAACAAAGAGTACTCATCCACTCGAGTAGTTCCCAACGCAACTGTTCGTGAATTTTGGAATTCATCAGTTTCGTTCAAAGCATCCTATGGTGTTAATAAAAGATTGACTGGCTCAGTCGGGACAAATTATATTCTTCAAAATAATATTAAAACTTACATCTTTAATTACAAAACAAATGGATGGAATAGAGCTCAATTAGGTGCAAAATATAATCTACTATTCAATCCTAAAGACAATTACGAAATAACAGCATTAGCAGATTTATCTATTCCCTTTCAATCTGTTAATGATACGACTTATATTTATTTGCAACCAACTACTGGAGCAATTGCCTATTCACTTGGTTTATTTTATCACAAAGGATTTTCTGATTACGAGTTTGATTTATTTAGTTCCTGGTCCTCCACATTTAGCTCGAAAAACTCAGCAAACTATCAGTTTGGATCAGTTCATTCATTAACAGTGGCATTAACAAAACCAATTATTAAGCAAATTTCGGTTGGGTTGGCAGGTAATTTTTCCTATAAAGATAAGGACAAACTTCGGGAAGTAGTTCAGATCAATTCTGGCTATAAAAATTTAACTATCTCTCCTCAGGTTTCATTTTTCTTTGCTGATTTTATGACAGGATTGAATGCAGAATTGCCGGTTTATAATGAATATTTTGGCAGTCAAATGTCAGGAGCATATTCTGTTAGTTTAAACTTTCAATATAAATTTGACACAAATTAATCGAATATCAAACAAGCCATTTACAATTCAATCGGCAAGAAAAGAATAACTAAGAAGATTCCTCTTCATTTAATTCCAGTTTAATTATTTCAATTTTTCTATTGGTTGATGATAAAATCTCGATGATGTAATTATCGATTTTAATCTTTTCACCCAAATCGGGGATTCTTCCCAATTCAGTTATAATTAAACCGCCAATTGTTTCGTAATCCTCACTTTCGGGGAGTGCTACAGGAAGATGTTCATTAACATCAACCACTGGTAAGGAAGCATTGATTTGGAAAGATTTTTCGTTAAGTTTCACAAATTGCGGGGTTTCCTCGTCGTATTCATCTTGAATTTCGCCAACAAGTTCCTCCAAAATGTCTTCTAACGAGACTATTCCAGCAGTTCCACCAAATTCGTCCAATACAATTGCTAAATGTACTTTATTAGATTGCATTTGTTTCAGAACGATATTTATATAGTCATTTTCATTAACAAAAAAAGGCTTTCGGACAATATCGTGTAGAATAATAATATTACGGTGCTTGAAAATACTAATTA
>CAYOPF010000126.1:0-6604 GCA_964405755.1 uncultured Chloroherpeton sp. | reverse complement strand
GTAATATTTCATTAGAAATGTTTAAACCCTGGAAAAAGAGGTAAGTATGAAAAAAACAATTATTTTGTTTATAATGGTAATATCATTTTTATCGTTTAATTCAAAAGTATATTCAGAAAATGATACAACAATAATCAAAACTCAAATTGAGAAAATAATTTTACAACCAAATTCACTTTCAACTTATTATGAAAAAAATAATTATAATTATTCTCTTAATTTTCTTTCAAAAAAAATGAGGGATTCTCAGTACGTTGAAAAAATCAATTCTTTGATTTTAAATAATTTTAATCACGATACAACAAAAATTACATTTCGAGTTTTAACAAATAATGAATTTATTATGAAATTAATTCATAATTCTACTGAAATAACTAATATTAATGAGTCTTCAGTATTCTCGATTGTTGCAATAAAAGCCGATTTTGGTATGAGATTTATATTTTACAAATCTTCTGATTTATTTTATTTGATACATATTAACGAGTTTCCAGAATTATTATATCAACTTGACGACAAATTTAATATTATTTTGCATTTTCCAAATCTATTACTTGATTTGAAAAAAAGTTTCCCAAAATTTTGCGATGAAAAATATTTAAGTGATAACATGAAAAATTCATTATATATTGATGAATTAATTAATAATATTAAAAAATTATGCCAAGATGATTGTACTGATTTAATTCTTTTCCAAAAAAAGGAAGATACTATTCAAGAGGCCAAAATTAATCTAAAAATGAAAAATTCAATTGAAAATCAAATCAAGATAATTGGATATGGATTTTTTGTAGAGCAAGAAAAATATTATGGAGACATTTCATTTACATTTTACAAGAACAACAATAAAATATTCCTCAATAATATTTATTGTAATATTAATAAAAAAGAAGAGAAATGACATCTAATCAGTCGCCATATTCGTACTCGTTCAATAACCCACTTTCTGTCAAAGACCCATCGGGGCTCGCTCCCGATAAGGAGAAAGGAGGCGGGAATAAGATACAGCATATGAATTGGTTCGAGTTGCTTAAGGAGAGCTGGCAACAATATAATGTTGAATATCAAAATAGCTGGATGATAGAAAAAATATTGGAGAAGTTGAATAGAGATATGTTTTGGAATGATCAGCTTAATTCACTAATTGCTATGGCAAACAATGCAGACACTGGAGTGGATGAAAGTGCTGATATGGCACGAAAAGCCCGCCAAGGCAGATTAGGAATAGGAAGGCCCTGTGGAAGCAGAAATGATAAAGAGAAAGGAGCCTGGGAAGTGAAGAGAGATTGGAATGAAAACGATTACACAGAATTTCAAGAATATTATCGAAATCGTAGTAAGGAATTAGTAAAAGAAAAAGCAGAAATTGATTGCGCAGATGTCCAATACCAAATTCTCATGGAGTATGCTTATAAAAATAACTTGCCATTGACACTTTATAAAAAAAATGGTGACAGTTTTTCCCAAGAAGATTTTAATGATTTTAGCAGCTTTTTAGGATTTGTACAAAATAATTTTTCTACTGCGGATCTCCCTAATAATACTTTTGAAGTAAATTCAAAAAATAAGATAGTAGGCGATATGGTGATAATGAGATTACAAACAAGAACAAGTGATGAGTTTGGAAATGAAGTAATTTTGGATGGTGGTTCAATACATTGTGTTGGCTATCAATCCATTAATCCGATTAGATCATTTTAGGGAACTCATATTAGTGGCATTCCTCAAAAAGTCAAAATTGGAGGGGCTTGGATTGAACGACAAAGAATTGGCAACCACCAAAGAAGTGGTGCCTATTATAATACAAGAATACCAAATATGGATACAGTATTAAGATGGAAAATATTTAAATGAAGGATTTAATAAAATGAAAGTAATAACATTATACATTTTTCTTTTTTTTAGTTTAAGCGAAATCTCTGCACAAGGATTAAAATATCAGGATGTTTCCGATATAGATTATTTAGGAAAAACATTAATAGATTCCATAAGAATATCGAGTTATGAAAAAGGAATAGAAGTTGGCTCTATGTTGATAATATTTACTAATAAAATCAAGATTGATAATTCGAATTATAAAGATAAAGAATTACTTTTCCTTGTTTCAAGTACAAAAGAGTTATTAAAAAAAATAATAATAATTTCAGAAAATAAAATATTAAAGGACACTTTGCTTGAATTTACTTGTTTGAAAGATAAAGAATGGTACGACTTGTGCTTTGATACTTTAGAACTACCCCTAAACTGGCCAGATGGAATTTTTCTTCCTGAACTACCATCTTGTTGGTCAGGTAATAATTATTTTACTTTAATTTATTTTGAAACAAAATCCGCATATTACTTTGAAGTTAATATATTAGGATTTGATATTTTTCTTGATAATCCTAAGAAAAAGAAAAAGAGAGAAGAAGCAGCAAAAATCATTTCAGGTTGTTTAGTTGAACTAATAAACAAATTGTAGAAGGAGATAACGGTTTAAATATTGAATAACAAATGAACCTCATTTCTCGTATATATGACCCAAGTTTCGGTTGCTTTCTGAGCGTTTATCCACTTTTGGATGCATTTCCAAGCCATTCGCCGTATTCGTATTCGTTCAATAACCCAATATCCTACTCGGACCCATCGGGGCTCGCTCCCTAAAAGGAGAAAGGTAGCGGGAATAAGAGATACAGGGTCTGATTTATGAAAAATCTGAAGCATATTCCATTATTCAAAGAGATATTGCGATGCAAAGCTCTAAACAGTTCCAAGGGGTTTGGGATATGATCAAAGTGAATTATTATCCGGGACCATCTGACTATGCTTATGAGGATGAGACCGACATTTCTTCAAATGGGGGAGGAGGCTCGGGAGTTGGTAGTAAAAATGAAAGTAATTCTGACAGAACTGGTACGAATGAGAGCGATAATGGTGCAAAGGGTGAAAAGGACAGCAAGAATATAAAAGGCAAAAATATTTGGGATGTTTTCTCAAATATTTTTAAAAGTATAGGTAAATTATTTGGTTTGGTATCGTCTGAGAAAATACCTGATATAACCATAGATGTGGAAAATGTCAGATGGGGTGTTTTGAAAGATGAAAAGGATTTTGGAAAAGATAAAATTGAAAGTTCGCATAATAGTTCGATAGTATCTACTATAACTTATACGATACCTATCTGGGGGAATTGTCAAAGAGCATCAGACTATCTGTGGAGATATGATTTTGTTGGAACGGGGGTATATTTTGGTTTTGCACTATTAGATGGATTTTCACTTGGATATTCATCATCGTTATTAACTTCAACTGTAAAACTTGAGCAGTTCTCGAGAAATTTGTTTTTTAATAGTTTTACAGGTGTTGAAAGTAATTTTTTTGGAAAAGGTAGTGGTTTATTAAATAGAAATGATTACATAAGAGTAGGATGGAGTTGGAATGGTACAAAAAAAAATGGATACTATCAGTTTCGTATAGGGATTTTACACAAAAAGTATCATATTGACATATTTAATTACCCATACTTTAAAAGAATGCATTAATTATGAAAAAAATAATCAGACTTGGTTCAATTAATGAATTGTATATACAAGCATTAGATTTTGGATTTAAAAATAATGAGTTATTCGAATTCTTATTTGAATTAATAAAAAAAATAAATATTGAACAAATAAATTTTAATAAATCTGAGTTCTCAATTTCTTACAATGAATACAATAAACCAATTACTTGTATTTCATTATTTTCAATTGATAATTACAGCTGTTACTTTTGGATTGAGATTTCTCCTGTTAATGTAAATTTATTTATCGGAACATCAGGTTATCCCTTATATGAGGGAAAAAGTTATACAAATGCAAAACAATTAATAAAAATAAAGGAAATACTCAATAACTTTTTTTTGTTCCCTCTTGAAGAAGTGATTATTAAATACAAAAAAGGACTTTTAACAAAATCCCAAATTAGAGCTATTATTGGGTCGAAAAAAGTAATTTTATTCTCAGAACAAAATTTCTTGTTTTCAATTTTTTCAAAAAGAATGATTAAAAAGCACCATTACAAACCATGGATTGAAAATGGCAATATTGAAATTTGATTTATTGACGACGGTTGCCAGAATGAACGAAGAAGCAGACAAATTTATCGAGGAATATACTAAAAAGTACTCTGCAGGTGGTGGTGGAGATTCCGCACCAACGGATAGGACCGGCACCAACGAAAGCGAAAATGGAACAAGAGCAATATACAGTTTATCAAACAATATATTCTTTATAGCCACAGAGGAAGAAGCAAACAGGTTGGCTCAAGGGCTTGCGAATGTTTTAAATGCAACTTACACAATTGATGAAAATGATAACATTTATATTGATTATTGCGACTTAAATTTTGAAAAGGACGAATCAATTTTAATATTAGAATTAAGAAATCGATTCGAAAATATGAAAAATGAGGAAAAACCATTATATCTCTCATTTGGAGATGAATCGAAAGGATGGGCAGGTGAATTTACAATAAATGATAGTTATTTAAATAATGATTTTGTAAAGGATATTATTTATTACAATGATGGTGATAGGATTTTAGCATCTTTCGAATCGACTTTAGTTCACGAATTTTTTGGACATGGAGGTGAATATTTGTTAAATAAATATTTCGAAACCAAAAGAGGGGTTGAACAAAAAGCAGTTATTTGGGAAAACTATTGGCATATAATAAACAATGAATATGTTAGAACAAGATATGGTTATCCTAATGGTAGAGAAATTTCAATTCCAAGTTGGCAATTAAATTGGAAAAAACCATAAATGGAGGGCGAATGAAAAAGGATAAATTTATGTTTGTAATTCTTTTATTATTAGTTGTATTTACTACAGGAACAAAGGCACAGATAACTACTGATTTAGAAGATGAAATGAAAAAGTTTGCAGAAAATGTCATGAACAACCCTGATAGTATCAAGATATATACCTCGAAAGCATCAAATTATTTTGATTATAAAGACTTTCTATTTCAAATAGATACATCAAGTCTTTGTAGATTGATAAATAATTTCAAAAAATGTAATGCGAAATTTTATAGTATGTGCAAAGGTGAAGTATATGAAGTACACTCTTTTTCAATATCTTTTCAAACATCAATAGTTTATAGAAATGATTGTGAGGAAAAAGCTATTCAATTTTGTTGGTTTTTAGAAGATAGTAAATGGAAGTTATGCTCAATACTAAAAACTGATTATATTTCATGTTATCCAAAAGAGGACACAAAATGAAACCCAGCCATTCGCCGTATTCGTATTCGTTCAACAACCCAATTTCCTACACGGATCCATCGGGGCTCGCTCCCGAAAAGGAGAAAGGTGGCGGGAATAAGATACAGATACACATGTTCCAATTAGAAAAATGCTATAAAGAGTGGTCAATCCATTGCTATCAAACTAATATGAGTTGTAATCGGACGATTTACATGATTGATGGCATGACAGTAGATAAGGAATTATTCATGAGTATTCCTCTTTTTGCTTTTAGTGATGATAATATACTAGGAGGTTATGGCATCAACACAAATGGGGGAGGAGGAAGATTAGGACAATCTTCATATTGGTATGTTGGTACTGGCAAATTTGAATTAAAAGGTGAATATACTGATTACATTATCTCTATTTGGACGAATTTAGGTTTAATCAAAATGCCGACAAGACTCTGGAAATCCGGAATAGCGCCTGGTAGGACTGCGGATGATGTTATGGGTGCACTTGTTAATGGTATAAATGATGTCCAACAGGCAGACCCAGGTTATTTTGATGGTTTATACGGCGGTAACACAACTATTGAAATTGATGCTTTTGATAATATATATGCAAATGGGGATAAGGCTGTATCAAAACATTTTTTTGATGGAAAAAATTCAATTATTACATTAGCGGGAGATGTATTAACTGGTGATAGAACTGATGCCTATACATTAATTGATCAAAAATCAACAATATTTCTAAAAAATCCTGAACAATATTTAGTAAATCATCAACCTTATTCCATAATAGCTCATGAATTTGCTCACGCTATTCAGGCTCAATGTGACCCTTATTCTTTTCTTTTCCAATATAATAGTGCAATTAGAGAGGATTTTGAAATTTCAATGACAAACAGAATAAGAACTTATTTCGGAGACCCACTTCAATATAACCCAAATAAAACATTTTGGTCAGGTTGGAATGCTTTTTGGTTCCCAAATACTTGGGGAAAATATATTATAAGAGGATATTAGAAGAGAAATTGAAATGAAAAAATTAATAGTCATAATTTTAGTATTGCCAACTTTATTGTTAACCTCTTGCAATTATATTAGTTATGTTAATCAACAAAAAAAATATAAAAAAGTATTTAATAATGAAATAATTTTCGTTGATAGCCTCATTTCAAATCCAAAAATAATGGATTCTTTAATACTCTCTAGTGTTTATTTTGAACCTTCTTTTTATGATTTAATTAAATACCAAGTTAAAAGTACAAAAAGTACGATTCTCAATAATATAAAGAATAATTGCAACCCAGATATTTTCAACATATACCTTGGCGACTTTTATAAACTTAGAAAAAATATTAATATTAAGAGTTATTTAGGGATT
>CAYOPF010000125.1:0-6693 GCA_964405755.1 uncultured Chloroherpeton sp. | reverse complement strand
ATTTACTTGGGAATTTTAGATTTGCTTCCGAAAAAATTATGGATATGCTCGGAATTCCTCGTAAGAATACTGATATGATAATAGGACACAATATCAAGGAGTTTATATCCCAAACCACCTATGATCAGTTGATAAGCAACTTATCAGTACTCATCAATAAAGGCTCGTTTGATAAGCCCAATATGTATGAGTTTCCACGACCAGATGGTACAATCCATTATGCCGAAGTAAAATCAAAAGTGCTCAAAGAATTTGAAGGTCAGGCAGATAGTATTTTGGTTATTGCAAGGGATGTTACAGATAGACTAATGATAGAAAAGGATAACGAGAAAACAAGAAAAATTTACCAATTGTTATTCGAAACTTCTCCATCCGGGATATTGTTACTAACTGAAGACGGAATAATTATTGATGCAAATACAGCTTTTATTAAAAATTCAGGTTATGAAAAAGAAGAATTAATTAACAAACATTGTAGTATTCTTAGTAAGGAAAATGATGAGAATCCCATTTCGGAAAACATTACAAGAATACGAAATGGCGAACATTTAGTTCATGAAGTAAAAAATATTAAGCCAGATGGCTCAATTATACATCTATTACTTAATGAAAGACTAATTGATCTCTTTGATGACCAGAAAGCTATTCTATCAATTTCTAATGATATCACAGAGTTCAAAGATAAGGACAGGAAACTCAAAGATAGCGAATTATTATTCCGAACAATTGCCGATTATTCATTCGATTGGACATTTTTGGTTGATTCTGAACCAAAAATCAAATATATGTCCCCAACTGTTGAAAGAATTACCGGATATCGGAAAAGTGATTTTGAAAAAGACATGATGCTCTTTGTAAATATTATTCACCCCGATGATATAGATTATTACTTAACAAAACACAAAATTGAAACGACTGAGAATTACGACATTACCTCCGATCCCGAGACACTTGAATTCCGCATAATTACAAAAGATGGTAAGATTAAACACATTAGTCACAGCTGTGCACCAATTTACGATGAAGAAGGAATTTTTTTTGGAAGAAGAGTAACAAATCGTGATATCACGCCAATTATCCAAAAGAATTTAGAAGTAAATTTTGAAAAGCAAAGATTAGAAAGCATAATAGATGGAACAAGAGTTGGAACTTGGGAATGGAATGTTCAAACTGGCGAGGCTAGGATTAATCATTATTGGGCAAGTATTCTGGGTTATACGCCTGATGAATTAAAACCTTTCACAATTGATACTTTCAACAAGTTGCTTCATCCCGAAGATATCGAAAAAGTTTATGGGTTAATCGAACAACACATAGCTGGAGAGTTGGAATTACTTGAAGTGGAAATTAGGATGAAGCATAAAAATGGAAATTGGATATGGATTTGGGACAAAGGTAAGCTCATAAGTAAAGATATCGATGGAAAACCTGAATGGATGATTGGGGTTCATATGGATATAACTAAACAAAAAGAATTTGAGTCCGAGATAAGAAAAACTATATCCGATTTACAGGAAACAAGAAGAGTATTGGAAGATAGTTTGTACGAACGAAACCTATTAATTGAAGAATTGAGCGAGACAAAGGAACAACTCGAAAAAATTAATTCCGAAAAAGATAAATTTTTCTCAATCATCGCCCATGATTTGCGTTCCCCGTTAAGTGCATTTTCGGGACTAACAAAACTTATTGTGGAAGATTACGACAATTTTGACGACGCAGAGTTGAGAGATATGATTACTGAAATGCGAAATTCTTCATCAAATGTTTATAAATTGTTGGAAAACTTACTTGAATGGTCTCGTTTGCAAAGAGGTGTTATCAAATTTGAACCCGAGCCTCTTGATTTAGCTTATTTGATAGATCAAAATGTTGCATTACAAAAAGAAACTGTTAACCTAAAAAATATTATATTATTAAATCTAATCGATAGGAAATGTTATATTGAAGCAGATGTAACGATGCTCAACACTATAATTCGTAATGTATTGAGTAATGCTATTAAATTTACACCGAGAGAGGGAGAAGTTAAAATTGGAACACTTCCAGACACTGCCGGAGGTAACGTAATTATTTACATTCAGGACTCAGGTATCGGTATCCCGAAGGAAAATATCGAAAAAATATTCCAAATCGCTCACAAAGTGAACCGACCTGGCACTGAAGGAGAACCTAGCAGTGGTTTGGGTCTGCTTCTTTGCAAGGAATTTATCGAAAAACATGATGGTAAAATCTGGGTTGAAAGTGAAATAGATAAAGGAACTACATTTTACTTTACTATGAAAAAAGCAAATGGTAATTAGTTAAAACTTTTAATTACTTTTACTACTTTTCCGATTACTTTAAAATTATCCTCTTCGGTTACTTCGATAGTATTATAAAAATCGTTTGATGGGACTAATTCAATACCCCCATTTTTGTTTATCGAGAAGTTCTTTACTGTCCAAGCCCCATTCAATTCAGCAATTACAATTGAATTTGTCAAATCTGAATAGTTCCTATCCACTAACAAATAATCATCAGTTGCAATATTAGCATCAATCATCGAATTTCCGTTCACCCTAATTAAGAAAAAGCTCGAATTAGTGGTTATGTTCGGTGAACTTATCTCAACGTCTTTGGTTATATAAGTCATTTTCTTCTCCTGTTGCATTTCTCGATATTATGCAAATAATGTGCCAGTTTTTAATAGTTTGCTTTTATATTCGTTTATTAAAATAAAAACGATGAAAATTTTGGCAATAGAATCGTCTTGCGACGAAACATCAATAGCAATTATCGAGAATTCCAAAATAAAAAGCAATGTAATTTCATCACAGTATTTTCATACAAAATATGGCGGTGTAATTCCCGAATTGGCCTCTCGTGCCCATTTAAGAACAATTACAGAAGTTTACCATCAAGCGTTAAGTGATGCCAATACTAATATTAAAGAAATCGAGGCAGTTGCAGTTACTAATCAACCAGGCTTATTAGGCTCTTTAGTTGTAGGAATCAACTTTGCAAAAGGATTGTCGCTTGCTCATAATTTACCAATTGTTCCTATCAATCACATAGAGGGACATATTTATTCAGGATATTTACAGGATTCAAGTTGTGGTTTTCCATCTATTGCGTTGGTAGTAAGTGGTGGCCATACTGCTTTGTTTTATGTTGAATCATATAATAAATACGAAATAATCGGCCTTACCCGCGACGATGCAGCTGGAGAAGCTTTCGACAAAATATCCAAACTTATGAATTTGGGATATCCCGGCGGTCCGATTATCGATAAGCTGACTAAGGAGGGTAATCCAAACTATGTTGAGTTCCCTCGCTCTATGATTAATTCAAATGATTTTGATTTTTCATTTTCAGGTTTAAAAACTTCATTTCGTTATCATATTCAGAAGAATTATCCCGACGGATTGAGTGAACAAAACAAAAGAGACCTTGCTGCTTCTGTTCAATCTGCTATTGTTGATGTGCTGGTTGCAAAAACAGTAAAAGCCGCAAAGCAGTACAATGTCGAATATGTTATAGTTGCTGGTGGAGTATCAGCCAATTCGCAACTAAAATCCCAAATGACCAACGAATTGGAAAAAATTGGAAAACGTGCTGTGCTTCCAAGTATAAAATTATCTATGGATAATGCAGCTATGATTGGTTTTTTGGCTGAGAAAAAAATTTTAGAACAAGGTAAAGACAGTTTTTACGACTTAACTTTTGTTGCAAATGCCAATTCTCTCAGAACTCGATATCGATAAATTATAATTTGCGAGCCAACACAAAAATCGATACTGCTTTGAATGGGTTCGATGTAGTATCTTTGTCGAAAATATTATTTATCATAAAATCTTTCAATCTTCCTTCAGGTAAAACATCCATAGGGGCAGTTACATAATCAACATCGATTATCTGAAATTTATAATTTTTCAATAAATTCACTATTCTTTTTTGAGTATAAATTCGTGCATTTGCAAATCTTTCATGAACAGGACGTGGGAGCCATGAGAAAAATGGAACCCTGTTCCAAGGTAGTAAAGGTAATTTTGCCCCATGTGTTTCGAATATCCACCACTTGTTAGGAACGGTTATTGCCATAACTCCACCACTTGCAAGAGTATCGTAATAAAATTGCAAAAGTTCATCACTTTCCAAATGCTCAATTACCTCGAAACTGATTATCCTGTCAAATTTTTGTTCAAATCTAAAACTGGAGATATCCGCAATTTTCAATTCTACATTCGAAATTCCATTTTGTTGCTTGTAAGATTCGAACGTTGCTTGATGGGAATCAGTGATATCGACACCGGCACAATGCTTGAACTTATCTGCAAGTCGGAAAAGTGTAGCACCATTTCCACAACCAATGTCGAGCAAGGTCAAGTCCTTATTCAAAAACCCATTATACCTTTGCAAAATCCTAATTCTTCTATCGATTATTCTATCACTATACTCTGCAGGTTTACCATAATAATGTTCATTTTCGTTGAATAATTTATCGGGAATTCTATCTTTATTTTTCATTTGTTATAGTTGGAAATAAGTTAATTCAAAAATATGAAAAAAGAATAATAATTCAAATTTTTAAAATCAAATATTTTTTGTTAATATTCGTTTAATTTTTAATAATTTTGTAAGTTTTTATAATCACCACAGAAATAATATATGAGAATAACCAAACAATATACTAATCGAGAAAGTCAATCATTAGATAAGTATTTACAAGAAATTGGAAGGGTGGAATTGCTCGACCAGGATACCGAAATCGAATTGGCAAAGCGAATTCAAAGCGATGCACCAGATGCCGACAGAGCACTGGAAAGGCTCGTGAAAGCCAATTTGAGATTTGTTGTGTCGGTTGCAAAGCAATATCAGAATCAAGGTTTATCTCTGGGTGATTTGATTAATGAAGGTAATCTTGGTTTGATAAAAGCTGCTCGTCGGTTCGATGTTAATCGTGGCTTCAAATTCATTTCCTATGCTGTGTGGTGGATTCGTCAGTCCATTCTTCAAGCTTTGGCAGAACAATCGCGTATCGTGCGTTTACCTTTGAACCGAGTTGGAGCATTGAACAAAATTGGTAAAAAATTCAATGAACTTGAGCAAGAGTTCGAGCGGGAACCCACTCCCCAGGAATTAGCTGAAGCATTGGATATGACTCCCGAAGAGATTGCCGAAACAATGCGTCTTGCTGGTAAGCATCTTTCCGTTGATGCACCATTACAACAAGGCGAGGATAACCGTCTGCTCGATATTATTCCAAACGAACAACAACTTCCTCCAGATAGTGAGTTAATCCACGAGTCGTTAAGAATGGAAATTAATTATGTAATTTCTTCTCTTACCGGCAGAGAAGCCGAAGTAGTAAAACTTTATTTTGGTTTGGATGGCCAAACACTAACTTTAGAAGAAATTGGTGAGAAATTTGGTTTAACTCGTGAACGAGTCCGGCAAATCAAGGAAAAAGCAATTCGTCGCTTGCGTCACACCAACCGCACAAAATCACTTAAGGCATTTTTAGGTTAATTTGGCAAGCTTATTGATATGATTTACATATTAAATAAGAATTTGGATAAGTGAAAGCAACGTTTCTACAGTTATCATTATTGATGTCAATAATCAGTTTATTTTCTTTTGTTTCCTATGCAGAAGATTATTTGGTAAAGAAGGAAAAATCTGCATTATCAGATAATTATTACCTTAATAAGGGCATACTTGCAGCAGAAAGCAACAAGCCTGATTCTGCAATTGCCTATATCACTAAAGCAATCGAATTAAACAAAAAGAATCCTATTTCCTATTATGTCCGTGCTACTGTTTATTATGAATTGAACAGGTTCGACGAAGCCTTAAAAGATTTGAACCAATCTATAAAAATCAACTCGAAGGACGAAAAATCGCTTTACTTACGAGCAATAATATATCAAAGCAAATCTTCTTACATCAATGCTTCTAAGGATTACGAATCGTTGATTAAACTTAATTCCGCAGATTCAAATTATTACTTCCAGCTTGCTTTTTGCCTTCAAGAATTAAGTGAATATCAAAAATCTATCGATAATTATCAAAAATTCGAAAAACTTTCTAAGTTGGCTCCCAAAGAGTTCTATATCAATATTGTTTATAACTTTGTTCAATTGAAAAAATATCAGGAAGCACTTAAATATATTGAAAAATCTGAAAAATCCGGGTATACGTCCAATGAATTTATTCAGCTTAAGTTGAATATCCTAACAAACAATAGCAAGTGCAATGATGCGATGAAACTGATTGAAGCCAACTTTAACTCAATCGACAATAAGGGCAATACCCTTACAAATATTGGAATGTGTTTTCTTCAGAATAAAAAATATTCCGAAGCTGCCAAAGCGTTATCACAAGCATACGAAATAGATAAAAGTTTGGTTGAGAACCTTTTTAATTTAGCATATATTAGCCAGCAAAGTAACAATCCAGCTCAAATGATAGTCTATTTAGAGCAATTTGTAAACGAGTCGAAAAATAGGAACGATTTAACAAAATTGCGAGAGGAAGCTATCAGACAATTGAATTCGATGAAGAAATAATTACTATTCAATTTAAATAATTTTCCACTTTTCAAAATTCAATTATCGAATATTAATAATTTTGTCTTTTTTCTAATTAATTCTTTCAAGGAAAATGGCAAAAATTATTAATTTGTTTGGCGGACCAGGAGCGGGTAAAACT
>CAYOPF010000124.1:0-6762 GCA_964405755.1 uncultured Chloroherpeton sp. | reverse complement strand
GTATTAATGTATTGACCACTCGCGACATTCTTTTAGGTGATGACCATCTTTACTATCGCCCAATGCTGAACAACTATATTATTAAAAATACTAAGATAGCAAACAATACAATTATTGTTGATGATGTTAATGAAGAATTTCTCGAAAATACAGGTGAAATCTTCGGTATTAGTTTAGCACAAGTAGAAAATACTCATCTTATGAATAATGCAATAGCCGTTAAAGATAAATTAACCAAATCCACAAACCAATACAAAGGTGCTATATTCTATTACGGAATGCAGCCCGATGCACAAATGAGCCATTTTAACAATAACGTCTATTACATTCTCGAATCAGATGTTGATTTAGTTCGATTTATCGAAACTGACAATCAAACCAATATAGTAGAATTGGGTAGTGGCAAAGAATTTCGTAGATTAGACCAATGGCAAGCTTGGACTGGTCAAGAATTAAGCTCAGTACAGATTTACGACTTTACAAAAGATTTACAAGTGTTTACAGGTAATCCTACTAAAATTAGAGTAAAGAAAAATCCTGTTCCAGTCGGTTCTTCGCTTGATGGCCGTGGAATGGAATTAAGTTATGTTTCTCACGACATTGATGGAAACCTTCGTGGTTATGCTGGACACCGCTACGATATCGGAGCAGAACAATTCTCTGGAACACCATATATAGTTGATGTGGAAGCTCTCAACTTTACTGAACCATTGGTTTACAGAGCTACTGAAGGATTCCCATTCGACGATGCACAATATATTATGACTAAAGTTCCAATCGAAGTTTCTGCTCAATTCCGCAACAATGGTACTCAATTGCAATCTGGAGTAAAAGCAACATTAACAATTACTCGTGAATCCAAAGCAAACAGATTCGAAGATGGTATAATTGTAATAACTAAGGATGTGAACGTTAATAATTTACCTGCTGGCGAAATTTCCAATATTACTTTCAATTTAGGAGATGGTATTCCAGATGATTTTATTCCGCAAGCATATACAGATTTCGATGGAACACCACTTGCCTACACTAATATTCCTGCACACTTAGTTAAAATGAGAGCTAATGTAACTCCAAGATATTTATTAACTATCAAATTACAATACGACGAAAATAACTGGAATAACGAAATTTCACAGATTGTTCGCTTCTATTTGCAACGATCTCGCTTTAAGATTTTGATTTCAACAGAAAACTGGCAAACTGTCGATCCATCATCATTACCAAATGATGCAAGTATTGCAGCATCAAACTTGAACTTAGATACTTTGATTGCTGGTATGTTCAGAATTGGTTGGTATAATGATGTTAAATTAGAAAATCAAAGATACGACTATGATATTTTCGATCGCGAAAATTGGGAACGTCGTTCTACTGATTACACTTTATACAAAACTATGTTCTGGGTGGACGGTCACGACAGAAAAGCCGATAATTCGTTAAATCAATTGAATATTTACAAATATCGTCAATTAGTTGATTTCTTGAAAACTGGAAATTCTTCTGTAGGTAACAAGAAAAACTTATTCATTAGCAGTCAGGACTTTGTTCGAAATAACCAACCTCTGTATGGTGATTTCCTAAATTATTTCCATGCAAAATCAGCAGTTGCAAATCCAACTCCATTAAAGGGTATAGGCAATTATGCAGGTCATGGGCTTTTAGGAACATATATAGGTCGTTTACAACAATTCCCAGTTACCGAAACAATGCTTGAGTTCAACAATGCAGCAAAGTATCCAAACAACTTCCCTCTCCCAGGATTATATGATATTCAAATTGTAGGCGAAGGCGTTGCTCGTATTGGTATGGTATATGATACAGTGTGGTTCGACAATAAAGTTTATTCCAATATAAACAAAGTGCCAGAAGAGTTAAAAATTGCTTCTGTTACAAATAATGCAGTAAACTACAACTTATCAATCGTTGGCGTTGATTGGCGACACTTCTCGAACATTGAGAGAACACTCCGTGCAATGGTTGACTATGCCGAAAATAACGAAGGTTATGTAGTGCCAATTGATTTGCTCAGTTTCGAAGTTAATAAAATAGGTGCTAATCAAGTTGCATTAAACTGGGCAACAGCCAGCGAAATTAATTCTGCTCGATTCGAAGTAGAGCGTTCAATTGGTTCTTCGGATTTCTTCAATAAAATTGGTGAAGAAATTGCCCGTGGAACTTCTGCAACAATAACACACTATGGACCATTTGTAGATAACAAAGTTAATTTGGGTAACACATATAATTATCGTTTGAAGATGATTGACAAAGACGGTGAGTTCAAATATAGTGATGCTCGTTCGATTACTTTGGAAAGTGGAGACGGATTGCTTTCGCTTAGCGAATTTGAACCAAATCCAGCAATCAATAATACAAAATTGTCTGTAACGTTAGACAAAACAAGCACTGTTTCGATTTCATTGTATGATATCAATGGTACATTAGTTGCAAACTTATTCAACAGCGAAGTTCCTGCTGGAACAAAAACTGTTGATGTGGAATTGAGCAATATAGCTTCTGGTTCGTATAATGCAGTTGTTACAATAAACGGTAATTCTTTCGTCAAGAAGATTACAATAATTAAATAAAAAAAACTCTCTACTTGCAGAGATAAACTGCTCCACCCAAAAAGTGGAGCAGTTTTTTTTATTTAAAAAATCTTCAAATTCTTAGTTTTACCTAATATTTTCTTGTTTTTTTGTTAAAAATTTGTTAATTTAGATTTTTAAATTTAAACAAGTTAATAAACAAAAGAGGAGTTGGTATGAATAGTAAATTTACTATGCTTTGCGTAAGTATATTTGTTTTAATAGCATATATTGCTACTGCACAAACAAATTACTACATAATGAAATCACGCGGAATCTCAGATGATTACGACTTTACAAGCCAAGGTACTTTGTTGATACAAGGTAGTGCACAAGGGGTGAAAGATGCTTTATCTGCCGAACAACCTTTGCCCTTTAAATTCACACTTTACGGCAAAGGATATTGGACATATCGTGCAAGCAACAATGGATATATTACTTTCGATGTGGATACATATATAAACTTTCCCAATAATACAGATTTACCTGATACGAAGGCACCTAAGAGTTCTATTTTTGGTTTTTGGGATAATTTAACAGTTATTGCACCCGACCAAAATTACAGATATGATGTTGTTTCCTGGACATACGGCGAAGCTCCTAATCGTGTTCATGTTATTCAATGGTTTCAAATTCGTAAAGACTTTGAGACATCCTCTCTTCACACATTTGCTATAAGATTATACGAAAGTGGAAAGTTTGATGTTGTTTATAACTTATATTTCAAAGGTGCAGGTTTAGAATCCACAACTACCGGAACTATTGGTTGCCAGAACGAAGATGGCACCAAAGGAATTGCGGTTAATGGCAGCCCCAACATTCCTTTTCCAAATGATTTAACATCAGGCGACTATTCTACTTTTATTGTATATGAATTCAACTATGGAACTCAACCAAAGTACGATGTTGCTACTCTATCGCTTGATTTACCAAAATATGTAAAGAACAATACTCAAGTGCCAATTACTGGTAAATTCCGGAATTTAGGAAGCGAGATAATAAAGAATTGTAAAGTAAATTACACAATTGATGATGGTTTAGTTGTAAGTCGGCAGATTACTGATTTAAATATTGAATCAGGTGAGATTTATACATTTGTCCACCCAACCCCATGGGTAGTGCCAGCAACAGAGAAAAACTATACTATTGAAGCATGGGTGTCGGATATTAACGGTCAGAAGGATGAAAACGACAAAAACGATAAATTAAAAGCAACTGTGACTGCTTCCTCGAGCATGGTTACACGCAAACCATTATATGAAGTATTTACTTCGTCAACTTGCCCTCCATGTAAACCAGGAAATGAAAAATTAGACGGTGTATTAAGCCAATTTCAAAACAAATGGACTGTGGTTAAATATCAATACTACTTCCCAGGAGTAGGCGATCCATATTGTACAACTGAATGTATGGATAGGGGTTCATATTATGGTGGTATCAATTCAGTTCCACGACTCCTAATTGATGGTCAATGGAACGATAACCCTAACTCGATGACTGCGGACATCTTTAATCAGTTTTATAATCAACCCTGCTTTGTTACAATTAAGGGTCAAGCCAAAATTGAAGGACAAACCGTAGATTTATCTGGTTCTGTCGAATCTGGGATTGATTTAACTGGCACACAAACGGTGTTTATTGCAGTTGTCGAAAAAGTAACTAAAAAGAACGCTGCAACTAATGGCGAAACTGAATTCCATTATGTAATGAAAAAGATGTTGCCCGATGCCAAAGGAATCAGTACCGGAACTCTTACAAAAGCAAAACCATTCAACTTTAGTCAGGAGTTTACATTCCCTGGGAATTATCGATTACCAATCAATACTGCTGATTCGATTAAAATTAATAGCGAACATTCAGTTGAAGAATTTAAAAATCTGACTGTAGTAATTTGGTTGCAAAGCGATCAAACTAAGGAAATATATCAATCTGAATTTTCTCAAATTATAACTTCTGTAGATGATTATTCGAACTCATTTTTGGTAAATTTGTATCCAAATCCTGTTTCGACAAATGGGACAATCCGATTTAACTTAGAAACTCCAGAATTAGTTAGTTTCAACATTGTAAATAGTTTAGGACAAGTAGTGTATTCAAGCAATGCTTCCACATTAGATGCAGGAACACATTCACTGGACTTCGATACAAATACTCTTTGGAATGGTGCTTATTACATGAACTTATTCATAGGTGACAAAGTTATAACAAGAACTTTTATTAAATAATAGCAAGACTAATTTATCATTTTAAAACAAAGAGGCTGACAATCATCAGCCTCTTTTCATTATTTCACAGTAATTATAAAAACTACAATCTTTCGAATCTTGCCTGGAAGAATCTTAAAACGTTCGGTTCATATACCATTTTCAATCCTGTTGCTTCATGACGATTTTGATACAAATCGATTATTGAATAAGCAACTACATCCAAATGGGACTGAGTATAAACTCTTCTTGGAATAGTCAATCTTACTAATTCTAATTTAGGTTTATATTCTTCCCCAGTTTCTTTATTACGACCGGCAGAAACAATTCCTCTTTCCATTGCACGAACACCAGAGTGAATGTACAAATCTGCTGCTAATGCTTGAGCTGGATATTGCTCTTGCGGAATGTGGTCATAAATTCTTTTTGCGTCCAGAAATACTGCATGTCCGCCAACAGGTCGAACAATCGGAATACCAGCTTCAATCAATAAATTGCCTAAATATTCAACTTGTTTAATACGAAATTCGATATTGTCCTGTTGGACCATTTCTTCTATACCACGGGACATTGCTTCCATATCGCGACCTGCCAAACCACCATAGGTATGCAAACCTTCATATACTACAACCATGTTACGAAGTTGGTCGAATATTTCAGGGTCGTTGACTGCTACAAAACCACCAATATTAGTGTAAACATCTTTCTTGCCCGAAACAGTTGCACCATCGGTATAAGAGCAGAATTCATATAATATTTCCTGAATAGATTTATTTTGATAACCTTCTTCCCTTTGCTGAATAAAATAAGCATTTTCGGTAACGCGTGTAGCATCCAAAATAACTTTAATACCATGTTTGTGAGCTAAATCACGGACTGCTTTTATGTTGGCCATCGATACTGGCTGACCACCTGCCATATTAACGGTAGCTCCTACTGTGATATATGGTATATTCTTGCCACCTACCTTGTCGATAAGTGCTTGAAATTTATTAATATCAACATTACCCTTGAATGGAACTTCAATTTGTGAATCATGAGCTTCATCAAGAATCACATCGACAAATGTACCTCCAGCCAATTCCTGATGGGCACGGGTAGTTGTAAAATACATATTACCTGGCACATAATGACCTGGTCGGATTAGAGCTTTCGAAATTAAATGCTCAGCACCTCTACCTTGGTGAGTTGGAACAACATATTTGTAACTATAGTACTTTTGTACATTTTCTTCGAGATAATAAAAGTTTTTACTTCCGGCATAAGCTTCGTCGCCCAGCATCATTCCAGCCCATTGGTAATCGCTCATAGCATTGGTACCACTGTCTGTTAGGATATCAATATATACATCTTCGGAGCGAAGAAGGAAAGTATTATAACCTGCTTCTTTGATTTTTTCTAATCGATAGTCTTTTGTCGTCATTTTTAATGGTTCTACGACTTTAATCTTATAGGGTTCTGCCCAGGGTTTTCTTGTGAAAGCCATTATTAACCTTTAATTTAATTATAAAATTTAGTTCTTTGTTAATTTACAAAATTACGAAAAATCATTGAGTTAAATTGATAAAAAAATAGGAAGAATGGATTAAGAATTAAACTATAATTGATTTTTTTTTCATAATTTTATAATTTAATATTTAACATAAAATATTTATGTGGTTCAAAAGTAACAAAACCTCAGAATCCAATAACACTCTAATTTTAGAAACGCTTCTTAAACAATATGAAGCAATTTTTCAGAATACAGAAGATGCCGTTTTCTTAATTGAAGTTCAGGAAGAAAAGTATTTTAAGTTCTTACAAACAAATAAGTCTCATCAGGACAGAACTGGAATCACCCCAGAAATGATAAACAATAAAACTCCAAAAGATCTTCTTGGGAATGACCTTGGAGATTTAGTTGAAAATAACTATAAGAGATGTGTAAAGGAAAGAAATAGAGTAGAATATACTGAAACTTTAAGTTTACC
>CAYOPF010000123.1:0-6800 GCA_964405755.1 uncultured Chloroherpeton sp. | reverse complement strand
GTTTGTTATGGCATCGGAATTTAGTTGATTTTGTAAGATAGTATAAGCATCTTTTAATTCAATTTTTTCAGTATATTTTAATTCCTCTACTAAAAAGCGAGTTGCTAACATCGCTTTCTCACTATGTGTATGATATAACCAACCTCCAAGATAGCCACTACCAGCTAAACCAAAAGCCCAAGAAACATTCAAATAACTCAAATAAGAAGATGCCTTATCGTTGTCAGCAATATCACCTAAGTATTGAGTAAATTTTGGATTGACAATCATTTCACCAAAAGTGTATATAATAAAACCTATAATCACAATAACTCCATACTGAACAAGACCACACAAAGTTAAACCTATACAGGCAATAAGGACACCAACAGAGATTGTTTTTAATGTAGCAAATTTTCTGAAAATCGTTGTAACCGGAAGCACAAACATAATAATTAACCCAGTATTAATGTTATATAACCATTCGTAAGAAATTAGTCCTTTGTTCAAGGGTGTATCCATTAACATAAATGAAGGTAAACCTAATACAGTAGCTACATTGCTTGTATCGACCCAGTCATACATAAAATTAGGCAAGGTTTCGTAGAATTGCATGTAAATGGTCGTAAATCCAGTCATTAATATTATAAAATAGATAATTCTTGGTTCCATTAACTGTTTAATGTTCCGCTTAAAATTAAAGGTATAATTGCTTATAATATCTTTATTGGTTTTAATGAAAAGTAACAGTAACCAAATCAACATCATTATTACACCACTACCCCAGAAAAGGTATTGCCAGCCAGTATTTTTTAAATAAATTGAAATAGGTGGAGCAAAGAACACCGATAAATTAACAAGTAGAACGTAGATTCCCCATCCTCTCGCAGAATTTGATTTGTTTAATTCAACAGCTATACTCCCTTGAATAGCTGGTTTCATTGTTCCTAAGCCTATACCTAATAAAATTGCAAATCCTAAAAAAGGATAAAATGTATTACTTATACTCATTCCATAAAAACTGATTATTGAAATTAATACAGCTAAACTGATAATCAATTTTCTTCCGAATCTATCTGCAAAATATCCACCTAATAAAGGGGTAATATTTTGGAAAATTGCCCACCAAAAATAAATAATACCCTTTTCAAGATGAGTCCAACCAAGACCACCCACAATATCTTTTTGAGCAATATACAAAGGCATTTGAAGAACAACTGACCAATAAGCTAATCTTTCGGTCATTTGAACCGCATTTAGCCACCAAAAATTTTTCGAAAAATCTGTTATTTTCACAAAATTGGTTAGTAATTTTATAAAAAAAACTGCTTCTCTTAAAACAAAGAAGCAGTTTATTAAAATAACAACAACTTACATATTATCTATTGATAAAAAATTTATAGATATTTGAATTTGAATCAATTATTATATTAACCAAGTAAGTTCCATTTGGTAAATAGGATACATCAATTTTTTGTGTATTTCCCGTAAGATTGTTATGAGTAAGTACAGATTTACCATCCATAGATTTGATATCGATTTGATAAGCACTATTAACATTCGCAATATTTATCATCAAGAACTCATTAGCAGGATTTGGATATATCTGGAAATCGCTGTTAATTAACTCATTAACTGATTTTGGATCTTCGGTGGTGAAATTCCAAGTATCTGACCAAGGTGAAAATCCCCCATCATTCTCGCCTCTCACTTTCCAATACAATTTTGTTAAAGGTGGCAAATTGTGAATTGTTTTGCTATTTGAGTTGTAAACATCAGAATTATAAAGAATATCTTTGAAGTCTTGGTCTTTGCTTACTAACAAATTATACAAGTCTGCACCATTAATAGCATCCCATTTGAATTCAACTGATAACTTTAAATTACTGGAGTTGTTTGAAGGATTAACCAAATTTATTTTCGAACTTGGTGGAAGTGGTGCAGTCTTAAAACTCCAGGTTGGACTAAAACCAGATGATCCCCCTAGATTAATTGCAGCTATTCTCCAATAATATTCAGTACCTACTTTCAATTTTTCAACTTCATAACATAAATCTTTGATTGTATTAACATCAACAATGAATGTCTTGAAATCAGGTGTTTCTGATACTTGTAAATGATATTCTATTGCTTTATTTGCTGTTTGCCAGCAAACTGTAACTTTGGTTGCTAATTTTTTTGCTCCTTTCTCTGGTGAGAATTGCACAGGAACATCTGGACGTACATATCCAGTCTTCAGATAATGAATAGTTGTCCATTCACTCGTACCTTCATTGTTAATGCCTCGTACTCTCCAATAATACATTTTGTTTTCTGCAAGATCTCCATAAATTACCTTTTTAGCTGCAATATTCCTTTCAAATCTGAAAAATGACTTAAATGTTGAATCGGTTGATAATTCCAAATCAAAAGTTTGAGTTCCAGGAACTCCTTCCCAAGTGAAAGTAACTAAGAATGGTTCTATGCCTTGCGATTTATGCTCAGGTTTTAAGTTAAATGGTGGTGCAATATAAGTTTTTAGGGTATATGCAGGCGACAATTCACTTTGACAATTATCAAAATATCCTTTTACTCTCCAATAATATTTAGTATTAAAATTAGCAAAAGTATAAGTAAATTTGTTAGTATTTAAAAGTGTATCCAAAATTTTATCTTCTAAATCTACATCTTTGAAAATTTGTAATTGAAATGCGGTACCTGTTTTACCTGGAGCCCATTCTAAAGTAACTTTCTTTGCAACACCAGTTGAACCAGTTTTGGGGTTAACGTCCTTTGGTGTTTCTGCTGTTGAATGAAAAGTTCGAACCACTGACCATAAACCAATATTATTATTATTTTCGGCTCTAACTCTCCAGAAGTACTGAGTAATACCAGTTGGAAGTTGGACAATCGATGAAGTAGTTGTGATGTTCGGACGATCCAACACAATTGATCCATCAGCGAAAGTATTGGATGTAGCAATCTGTAATCGGTATGCACCTGCAGTCCCATCTCCATCCCAAGAAGCAGTAAAAATAATTGGAACGCATTTCTCGTTTTCATTTGGATACACTAAGTTAATTGATCCATAAGGAGTTTTAAATTTCCAAATTGCAGAATTAACTGTTGAACATGTATCATATTCATCTTCACCTACCAAAGTAATTGGTGGGGTTTTGCCTGTAACTCTCCAGAAATAAGTTTGATTTAAATTTTCGGGTAAAGTTACTGTAATAAAGGTATCTAAAGCCCAATACAATTTGGCATTTGCGAAGTTTATATTATCGGCAATTGTTACTACATAAGCAACAGCTTGCTGTATTTTTTTCCATTTTAAATTTACGTTAAATGGCAAACCATTTTGGAATAGTGGAATTCCCTTTGAATCGTCAACAGGAGTTACTAAATTAGTTGCAATAGGGCGAGTACAGAATGAATTAGTGTGGTCCGGAAGAGAATCTGCCCAACACCCACTTACATTTTGCATCGCAGTCCAATAGTATGTTGTTTCGTATTTAGGTAATTTTAATTTAACAGTTGCCAAACCATCCGTAACATTAATATTTTTCAATAGAGTGTCGATAACTACTTGGGAATATTGCCGGTTATAGCCAACCAACACTCTCAAAGTATCAATTTTACTATACTGGGAATGTATTTGGAAATCAATTAATGTGTCCAAGCAACATAAAAATGTATATGGATATACTGGCAATGCAGGTGTAGTGTAGGTTATTAAATCAAAAACAGTAGAAGAAATTGTTTGTGTATTTTCTAGCTTTGCAACAACTTTCCAATAATATTTTGTGCTGACCTTTAGATCATTTATTGGAAATATTGATTTGAAAGTTCTGTTTGTATCTTTGCCAACATTTGAAGTCCATGTGCTTTCAGTTGGAAAATCCCCATTTTCGGAAATGTAGAAAGTAAAATAATCCAAATTGGCAATACTATTCCATCGGAATTGAGGATTGAGCGAAACACACTTTGCGTGATTATCTGGTAGAATCAAATTTAATTGAGCATAGCCAGAAATTGAAGTAGTAAAAAGAATAATAAGTATTATTCCAACTTTACTGAGATATTTATTAAACATTATAACTCCATAAATATTTATTTTCAAAATTACGAAATATTCATAAATACATTATGAATTTTTATATAAGATTTATGAACAATTATCATTAAAATCTATTGTTTTATTGAATTTTCTATTTCAATAATAATTGCTTGAACTATTGAATTCCAATTTAATTTAGACGAATATACTCTATATGAATTGAGTGATAATTCTTTATATACACGTTTATTATTATATAATTGAATTATCTTGTTTACTGCAAATTCAATGCCATTTACATTATTTAGGTCGAATAGAAAACCATTTAATCCATCATCGATTGCCGAGGGTATTCCTCCAACATTGTTTGCAATTACAGGTATTCCAAAAGCATTTGCTTCACTTACTACATGTCCAAAGGCTTCAGCTCTTGATGGAAATAGAAAGATATGTGTTTTTTTTAGAATTTTTTCGAGCAATTTTAATTCAGATTTATTTGCTTTGTTGATATTTTCGATTATTTCAATCCCTGGCTCTGAGTTACTTTTAGGTGGTTTGCATCCAATAATTGTCAAATTGGGATTTGCGATATGTTTTCTTACTTTATTAAATATTTCAATTCCAATATCTAATCCTTTTCTATGCCAATGTTTTCCTATCATCAGAAGGTTTAAGGGTTGATCTAATTTTTGTTGAATTATTGAGTTAATTTCAATTTCACTTGGATAATTATCAATATTAGCACCTAATGGAACCTGAACTAACTTCTTTGGATCAACATTGTAAAAATTTATAGCATCATCAATTGCATATTTACTGGATAGAAATATCTTTTTGGCCTTCGTAAAAGCAAGTTTTTCTAATAAATGGGTTTGCTCGATAAAATGTTTTGGTAGATTTTGATATTCATTATAACTGTTTAATAAATTGTTGAAAGTAAAATCTGCAATTATAAAAATTGGTTTACTTGTCTCTAAATAAGCAACGGGATTTGTACCGAAAGCAAAAACAAAATCTGCATCGGATTCATTAATTCTTTTGTTAATCTTTTTGTTTAGAAATTTTAAATAAAGTGGTTCACGAGATAAAAGATAATTTTGTTTCTTTATGAATTTGTAAAATAGTATTTTGAAACCAAATAAATATTTTATGGTTTCATTTCGATAATAAGCAATTTCAGTACTAAAACCATTTTGAATGAACCATTTTAATAAATAATTCCCTACTTGGTTATTATTTGTAACTGGATTAGAATGATCCAATGCAATTGCTGGATAGATTAGCTTCATTTTTTCTCAAATTGGTAGGTCCAAATAATCTCTTTGTTACGATTGATAATCATTAATTTATCATCTTTCCAAATATATGCAAAACCAGAACGGAAATCGGAGACAAAGTCATATATAGGCTCGATAAAAAATTCAAACGCTGTGTTGATAAAACCCCATTTTCCGTTCACCACCACTCTTGCTACTCCTTCACAAAAATTTGCGGCTAACATAAAACTTTGGGGTTTATACGCTCCTTTATCACTATTAGTAAGCAATAATTTCTGCAAAGATACTAAGTTTCCGGATCTATCAAAGTAGTTGTATTCAGTTTCACTAAGCTTAACAACAGCATAACCATCTGAAAAATCTCCCAAGTAAAGATGCTTGGCCTCAAAAATAATATTACCAGATTTATCTATAAAGCCAAAATACTTACCATCATTAAATCGTGCAAAACCTTCATTAAAATTCCAAAGCTCTATAAATTTAGGTTCAATGATAATATCACCTTTACTATTGATTGCACCCCATTTCGAATTGATTCGGATAGGAGCTAAACCATTTGTAAATTGTTTTACATCCTCGAAACCAATTTTTGAAATATAATTACCTTTTAAATCTATGAAATTAAAATGATTTTCGGTGAGTACGATTGCCCCGCCTTCGGAATAATCACCAGCATACTTAAAGGTTTTGATACAATTGTTAGTTTGTTGATTGTAATATAAGTCTTTATTATTTGTATCACACTCTGCAACAAACACAAACTTTCCTGAGGTATCGACAAAAGTGTATTTTTCATCATAAATATAGTCAAAAGACTTAAGGGGTATTTTAATTACTGCCAAATTATTGGAAAATTTACCTACAAATCTATCTGAAGTTGTTATTACAGTTTTGCCTTCATTGTTAATCACTTCAAATCCTTCTCCAAGGCGAATAAACCAGAATCCATATGTCCTTCTTACAGTTGCTTTGTTCTCCGAAAAATATGCATATTCTGGAAAAATGTATATTGGAAAACTTTTTGTAAATCCTTCAATACTTATTTGACCCAAATCGAACTTTGTTTCATAATCATCATCCAAGATAATTTTTCCGGTTGTATCGATATATACTAACCTTCCATCATGTACAACTGGATGTAGGCTTGAATTGGATAATAACACTTGTAAATTAGCACAAGTGATGATTAAAATTGTTACTAAATAGTATAAAAGTTGTTTATTCATTTTTTTAGTGGTTGGAATATTATAAGAAAAATTATCGACAAATTTGCTAAGAATGATATTCCTCCTAACGAATTCCATACAGGACTTGTAATTCTATTTAAGAAATATGTCATAATTTCTTTATGATAGAATTCCCAACGCCAATTCCAAAAAACTTCAATAGACAAACGAATATCGAAGTAAATAGAAATTAAATTAATTGGCATAGTTGAAAAATAAAAAATAAAGCACATTAATATCCAACCATTATTTTTAAAATATTCCTTCAATTTAAAAAAT
>CAYOPF010000122.1:0-6890 GCA_964405755.1 uncultured Chloroherpeton sp. | reverse complement strand
GGAAATTCATATTATTATATATCACTTTTTATGCGAAATGATAGAAAAAAATTTATCTTTCATCTTGTTTAATTCATCTAATTCTTTGTTTTTTTCAATAATCTCCGAGTTCTTCTTTTCTAAAATCCTAACTGTTCTTGCTATAGTTTCGTGGCGTAAGTATCTTTCTATAATATACCTAAAAGCAATAAAAAGAAAAATAATTCCAAAAAACAGGGTTAAAAATATATCGAAAAATGCAGCAGTCGTATCGGGATATTTTACTACAACATCGGGATTCTCAAATTCAATCCAACCTAATACAACAAGGAAGAATAATTGTAATATTAGTACGACATAACGATGTAATCCTCTTGCTATAAGTGCATAAAAAACTGTAGTCAATAGCAAAATCATTGTAAAAGAACCAAACAATCCATTAAAAAAATACCAAGCCCAAAACGAGGATAACATGGTTATAAATACTATTAAATACAAACCAAGAAGATACTTTCTATTGACTCGAATGAAGAAATATATCCCCATCATACCAAAGAAAGATAATATGCCGGCAAGATTTATATAAAAATTATTCTGTGCAAAAAAAAATTTACTATAATAGAAATTAAAAAAAATATGGTTCCTACGAACGAAAACAATACCAAATTTTTCTCTTCGAAGGTTGCATCCAATTTATCGCCTAACAGCAACTCGGAGTATTTATTTATTCTTTCCTTGAACATATAGTTAATGCCAAAGTATAAAAAATGTAAAATTAATAAATATTACATAATAAAAAATCGGACTTATTCAAAAAATAGTGAATAAGTCCGCTTTGTCAGGATGTAATTATTTGGATAAGCAGAATTTGGTAATTACTACCTAACAACGATAAATTTTGAAGTTACTCTATTTTTTGTATTCGATATTTCGACTGAATAAATGCCATTATTAAGAGTATTAATTTGGATTGTTTCGTTTTGACGGCCAGAGCAAAAAGTTTTGCTATAATTCATTACTTTTTGTGAGTTAATACCATAAATTGAAATATTATAGAGCCCTGGATTATTTATCGAAAATTGAATGTTTACACTTTCACGACAAGGATTTGGTGATATCTGATTAAAATTCAAATCATCGTTATCGATCTTCCTTTCAATAACTGGTGAATATATTCGCGTATCAAATTCGGGTACGAGTGATTGTTTGGCAATAATATAATTGAGCACCACCTGAAATTCTGTCATATCTTCGCTTGCTTCAATAATTTCGAAGGGCATTCCCAGTTCACCTAAAACCAATGCAATAAATTCGTTTGTTGTTACTGTATAGAATTTCTCAGGGTCAATAAGTTCTTCATTGATGAATATCGCTTTCACTTTCTCTCCAAACTCAGCCATAGGGTCGCAATGGTAAGTAAGGCCAGAAGCTTGAATCAAAAATTCATCTGACGAAAGAATGTCCTTCAGTCCAAATTCAATACCACCCCATAGTACTTGTCCCTGAACCTTAATTTTAACCATGCGAAAACCTAAACCATTAACTTCGTTGAATCCATAACCTATCATCCGAAAAACATCGTTGGCTACAATTGGTCCTTTATATAGCTTTTGAGCAGTAGAACCACCAGCAGTAATAGCAATGTCGGTTTTACCCCAATCTCTATATGCATCGCATACTAAATTGCCAACGGGAGTATCTAGCCTACCATTTGTTATTTGCGTTTGATCCGGGGCTTCATCGAAAGTTTGCTCAACCATAGCAACAGGTTGGGTGAACATTGGTCCGTATTGTTCTTCGACTTGCGAAACAATCCCACCAATCATAGTTTTAACAGTTTCATTCTCTTCAATTTTATTGTCCAATCGAATCATTTTATAGTCTGCAACACTAACCTTTTTCTTTTCAGTATCAATACTCAGAATTGTTTTACCCATATTATGATAAAATGCGCCTGTATGAATTATCGGTACTTTCGAGCCATAAGCATTATCGACGATAATCGGTTCGGTAAGTTCCATGTGAGTATGACCTCCAATTACCAAACTGATCCCATCAACATAGGTGGCAACTGCATTGTCGAGCTCAAATCCAAGATGAGATAGAAATACAATAGCATCGCATCCTTTAGCTTGCATCTCCATTACTGTTGCAGTAGCAATTTCGATAATTAATGTATCCAGAAATATTGGCTTTGGCAAAGATAGTACATTCGTTTCAGGTGTAGTCATTCCAAAGATGCCAATTTTAAGTCCATTACGCTCCACGATTGTATAAGGAGTGATAATTTGTTTTAGGACAGCTAAATCCTCGACATCTGGAATTACTGCATTTGCAGAAAGAACAGGGAACCCACCTTCTTGAAATGCTGTTCCTAATGCTAATGTAAGTACCATTGGTGTTAAATCAAATTCATGATTTCCAAGAGTTAATGCATCAAATTCAAAGGTTTTCATTAGTGTTAGTTCGGGAATACCAAAAGTTGTATTGAAAATTAGGTCGCCAATAAATAAATCACCTGAATGCAATAGTATTGTATTTGGGTCTTGCATTTTGGTTTGTTCAATAATCGTTTTAGCTCGAGTAATTCCTCCTAATTTTCCAACAAGATTGGCATCTCTTTCTCCACCAGTTGTCAAACTGGAATGAGTGTCACCTGTGGATAGGATAGTAATATTCTTAATTTCTGCATTCATTGCAGAGAAAAAACAGAAAATTGTAGCGATTGTTAGTAAAAATGTTCTCATAATATCTCCTATAATTTTGTGAATAATTACAATACAAAATTACTTTGATAAGAAATCGAATTTGTCATAGAATTGTCAAATGAATGTCAGAAATATTTAAAATAAATATTGAAAATAATTGCAATTTATTTATTTTTGCAACATTAAAAGTCAGGATAAAACCAATAATGCTTGGAGGTCACAAAGCAAATAAGGTTCTTATTATCACGATAGATTTCGTTATTATCATTTTTACAATCTTATCAATTTATTCAATCAGCAATAAGCCTAGATTGACAGAAAAAGATATAATTATTAATTCCAACACATCTATCGAGGAAGTAATTAATATATCTTCAAATAAAATTAATCACTATAGTTATAATTCTTCTATAAATCTGGAAAATATCACAGACTTTATGATAAAAGGAGAAAAAGTTACTGTTAAGCATAGTTCGGAAACTAATCCTAAAGAAATAAGTTTTAAGCTTGAACCATTCTATACTGATTACTATATAGTCGTGCTTTGCATTGTTGCATTCTTTTTTATTTTACCTGCAATATTCCTGATAATTTTTCTGGAAGACCTCAAACTTGCGAATTTAACTCACTGGTTAATGATTGCGGGTGCAGTTATGATTTCATTCGATTGGGGCTCGTTGGCACTATTTCCTTTATCTATTAACTTTATCATACGAATTATGTATAGTGCAAGCTACTTATTCTTGCCTATACTCTTTCTTCATTTTAGCACAGTATCACCAGTAAAAAAATTTCCGAAAATTGAAAACTCTTTTAAATATATATACTTTTTGTTGCTATTCTTATTAATCCCCATTGGATATATTAACTATCAATATCTGCTATACCCCACCACCAACAACATACATAGTGTAGCATTATATGATTTGTTGCACAATGGAATTTTAAAGAATATTTTGTTACCTTTCGCTTTATTATTAATAGTCAATTTTGTTCATTCCTATTACACAGTCCACGATACAGTTGCCCGCAAAAGACTTCTATGGATATTCTCTGGTTTCATCGTTGGATTTGCTGCCTATGCATTTCTATACAGATTGCCGATATTCTTGTTCAACTACCCGATTTTGAATGAATCGCAGATGTTATTGTTTCAAATTATTTCCCCAATTACCTTATTCATAGCAATTTATAAATATCAGTTCTTTAATATACAACTAATAATCAAAAGAAGTGTTGTATATTTTTCTGTTATCGCCGTCCTTACAGCGGGCTACATTAGTTTAGTTTATTTTCTAAATTGGTGGATATATAAAGTATGGGACACAGAGCATATCTTCTCGAATTCAATTGCTGCAATTCTCGTTGCATTAGGCTTTCATCCTTTGAAAACATTTATTCAGAGATTAGTGGACAATTACTTCTTTAAAATTCATTTCGAAGTTTCTGCTGTATCCAAAAACTACAGCAAACAAACCACAAACCTAATTTCTGAACAAAGTATAATAAATGTATTTGTAGAAACAATTGAAAAATATATTCCAATAGAAAGCATAGCCATATTAAGATTGAAAAATCAAAGCGGCGAAATTTATTCATTACTTAATAAAAATTGTTCAATAGATGATTCTGCGAAAAATTTAATTAAAGAGATTTGCCTTAATAATCCGGATGGCAAACCAATATTTAAATATATTACAAGTGGATCAAAATCAGATTCAAGCAACTTCGAGTTATTCACAAATCAAAAAGATATAGAATTAATTGTTCCTACTTATACTGACAACATCGAAATTAATCTGATTGCTGTTTTTGGTGCAAAAAAATCATCGTTCCCATTCAATGATGATGATTTGGAACTAATTAATAATTTGATTTATATTACTAACACAGAATTGAAAAGATTGGAGCTCCAAAAAATGCTAATGTTCCAACAAGAAGAAATTACCAAGTTAGAGGAAATCAATCAAATGAAAAGCTTTTTTGTTTCGAGCGTTTCTCATGAACTAAAAACTCCTCTAACAGCTATAAAACTTTTTACTGAAATACTAAGCAGTAGCAACAATTTACCTTTGGAACAAAAGCAGGAATTTTCAATATAATTAATGGTGAATGCGACAGACTAAATAGGTTAATTAATAATATCTTAGATTTTTCGAAAATTGAAAGGGGTACAAAAGTATATAATTACGAAGCAATTGATTTGAATAATTTAATTGATAAATCCTTAAAGATTTGTTTATACAATTTGAAAATGAACAAACTTGATTACAACTATACCAAACCTGACGAGAAATGTATCGTTTTTGGAGATAGTGACACATTAACTGAAGTATTTATTAATCTAATTGATAATGCCATTAAATATTCTGCCGATACAAAGTATTTGAATATTGATTTATCAGTAATCAATTCTAATTGTGTTGTTGAAATTAGCGATAAAGGAATTGGCATTAAGGAAGAAGATCTTAGTAGGATTTTCGAACCATATTATCGTTCGATAAATAACGAAACAAGAAAAGCCGGAGGAGTTGGCGTAGGATTATCTCTCGTTAAAGGAATAATCACTGCCCATAAAGGTTCGATCAATGTAGAAAGTAAGTTGAATATAGGAACTAAATTTGTAATAACATTACCAATTTTGGAGACAAATGGATAAAATTTTAATAGTTGAAGACGATCCCTCGATTATTTTGGGATTAGAGACGACCCTGGCAGAGTCGAACTACTCTATTATTACAGCAAATAATGGAGAACAAGGTCTGGAACTGGTCTTAACAACACATCCAGACTTGATTATACTCGACATAATGTTACCAAAGATGAATGGATTGGACGTTTGTCGCGAAATTAGAAAAAATAAAATCGATACCCCAGTTCTAATGTTAACTTCCAAAAAGGAGGAAATGGACATCGTTTTAGGTTTCGAATTCGGTGCCGACGATTATGTTACGAAACCTTTTAGTTTAGCCGAACTCAAAATGAGGATAAAAGCTCTTATAAAACGGGCAAAATCTGCACCAGTAAATCATCTGCAAAATGATACATATTCTTTTGGGAAATATACACTTCATTACGCAAAAATAGATGTTTTTATCGAGGATATGCCAATTGGTTTATCTGTAAAGGAATTTCAGGTTCTGAAATATATGATTGAAAACAAAGGAAAAGCTATTTCGAGAGACGAGCTTTTAGAAAAAATTTGGGGTTACGATAGCTTCCCTACAACAAGGACTGTGGACAATTACATACTATCATTAAGAAAAAAAATTGAGCCCTCCCCACACAATCCACAATATTTGGTTACAGTACCGACATTAGGATATAAATTTGTAGAGAAGTAGGTTAGAGCAAAATATAGCTTATTAGCTTATTATATATAAGAATTCTAAATCAAACAACTGATAACTTTCCTCTAACGAGAATAATTTAAGAAAAAGACAATAACGTAAAGGATTGCTATACTTTTAAAATATATAGTGTCTCCAAAGTAATAATAACAACTGGTACAATTAAGTCTGTGAATAATGGAAAACCAATGTTTAATTCGTTTTTATTATTCTTTTCTTTAAATTCCTTTAAGTGGACATAAGCTGCACCAAGATAAAATATCGAAACATAAATTACAATTGCTAACCAAAATCCCTCTCTTATCCACATTGCCATAATTCCAGTTATTGCATAGCCTAGATTTGTAAATGCAATTTCAGTCTGAAAAGGATTACCCTTTGGAAAACCAATTTTTTCTGCTACTTCATCTGGTTTAAAAAAATGACCTGTGAAAGCAAATAGCCCTCCTAAACCTACTACAAAAAAAAGTATGCTCGCTAGTAAAGTTTCCACTACAGGATGATGAAAAAAGACAATCTGCACTAAAGCAAATATTAAACTTAATGCGGGAAAGAAATAAAACATGTTGTACCTTTTTTAATTTAATTAAAAAGAAAAAAAATATTACTTTATTACTCTCCTATTTCATTATAGATGCATTTTTCTATATAAATTGTAGATCAATTAATATTATTAATTTGAGATTATAATTCGGAAATAGAAGATTTTTGATAATTTATTTAGCTCATCAGAAAATAGTACTCAAAAAATTTGTAAGATAGAAATGTTTGAATAAGATATGTAAAAGCATGATGGAGATAAGGAGTAGGTTCTTAAAATAGTTACTCAGCTTAAGTAAGAAAAAGGCATTAA